>CAYXJH010000343.1:0-3980 GCA_964465415.1 uncultured Gemmatimonadaceae bacterium | reverse complement strand
CATGGCGGGCCCCATGAGCACGGCGTCCGACGCCTCGACGGCCTCGCGGAGGGCCGCCGCGTCGTCCCGGTCCACGAACAGCGCTTCGGGGACCAGGGACTGGATGATCGACCGATTCGCCGCCACGGAAGCGACCCGCACGTAGCCGGCACCCGCGCGGACCGCGGAATGCCCGGCAATGGCCGCCGCCCCCGCCATCCCGGACCGGCCCGCCACGACGAGAACCCGGCCTACCGAGTTCTTGTGGGCGTCGGGCCCACGTCCAGGCAACCTGGCGCGCGCCCAGTCGGGTGTGATGATCGCGGCGGCCCACTCATCGTCGGCCAACGGTGGGAACCCGATCTCGACCGCGACCAGCCGGCCGCATCGGCCGCGGCCAGGCTGGAGCAGCGCCCCCATCCTGGGCCAGCCGAACATGATGGTCGCGACAGCGTCGACCGCGACCCCGGGGACGTGGCCGGTGGTCGGGTCCACTCCGCTGGGAATGTCGAGCGCCACGATGGGCCGCCCGCTGGCGTTCATGCGCTGGATCACGGTGGCCGCCGGCTCCCTGGGCGCACCGCTCGCACCGGTTCCGAGGATCCCGTCCAGGAGCATCGCGGCGCCCTGGAACTCGGTGTCGGCTCGGTCGGGGTCGATCCGGCGCACATCGAACCCGGTGAGGAGGGAGACGTCCGGGTCCCTGGACCCGATCGGAACGAACGCGACCTCCCGCCCCCAGGCGCGAAGCGAGCGGAGCGCGACCAGCGCATCGCCGCCGTTGTTCCCGCCCCCGACTACCGCGATGACGGCTCCGTCGGGGTACAGGCGGTGGACGACATGGGCGGCGGCGCGGCCCGCGTTCTCCATCAGCGCCCGCTCCGGCACCCCTTCACGCCGGGCCCTGCGGTCCAGAGCCGCGGACTGGTCAGCCGTGAGGAGGGCGACCCGGTCCCGGCCATAGACGACGCCGCTCACTCGTGCCTCCATGGGGGTCGGGCGCCGCCAGGCAGGCGGCTACTTGTAGCTCGGACCGATGGTACGACCGAAGCTGATCTCGCCGTTGTCGATACGGATGTTGAAGCCGCACTCGGGGTTTGAGCATACCCACGCCTTGTAGCGGATCGGCGCCCCGTCGCGTCCGTAGTCGGACAGCGGAAGCATGCGGCCATCACTGCATTTCTGGCACTCCGGCCACTGCGCTTCTGTCATCGTCATCCCCCCCGCTCTGTCGTGGTTCGGCCGCGCCTGATGTCAGATGTTGGCGCCCCAGGGGTAATCCGCCTCGAACGCCTCTCCGAAATCGTAGAGGGCGTCGAAGTCCCCGGGCGAGTCCTCGTCCTGCTTGAGTAGGACACCGCACTCGACCAGGGCGAAGACGATCTCACCCAGATCGGATGTCCGTTCGATGCCCCAGTGCTCCAGGACGGTACGTGCCATGGGGCCAAAACGGCGGAGGGCCAGGTCGCGCGCCCCCTCGGCGAGCTCCGGACCGCTGATGTGACGCGGCTCGGGAAGCCGCTCCAGGACGTGGTGCAGCGCCGAAAGGATGAACAGATACGCCGTCTCGTGGTAGCGCGGGTGGCGCTGCCTCAAACGGTCGATCACATCGTCGGCGAAAACCATACTCTCATTCATACGACACCACGCAAGTCGATCCACTGCCGAAATCTGTGCTACGGGCGGGTGAGGCGCAACAACCGGCGAATCGCGGTTCTACCCCATGGGGGGCGGCACCGCGACCTCGAACCGGTCCTCGGGCCAGTCGGCGTAGAGGGGACGGCGGGCGGTCAGTTCCTGCACCCCATCGCGGACCCGCCGGCGGACGGACTCGCTCGTGGGCGCCTCGAGGACGTCGGCCATCCAGCCGGCGATCATGCGCATATCGTCTTCGTCCATGCCCCGGGTGGTCAGCGCGGCGGTCCCGATGCGAACGCCGGACGTCACGAAGGGGGACCTCTTCTCGCCCGGAACGGTGTTCTTGTTGGTGGTGATGCGTGCATCCTCGAGAGCGGCCTCGGCATCCTTTCCACTGAGGTCACGGTCACTGAGATCCAGCAGGATCAGATGGTTGTCGGTTCCGCCGCTGACGAGCTGGAACCCGCGCTCCACCAGGGTCCCCGCCAACGCGGCGGCGTTGGCGACGACCTGACGAGCGTATTCCGCGAACCCGGGCGCGCTCGCCTCGTGGAATGCGACGGCCTTGGCGGCGATGACGTGCATGAGCGGGCCGCCCTGTGTCCCGGGAAAGACCGCCTTGTCGAGCGGCTTCGCGTGCCGCTCGACGGTCATGGCGAACCCACCCCTCGGGCCCCGCATCGTCTTGTGCGTCGTGGACGTGACGATGTCCGAGTGCGGGACGGGACTGGGGTGCATCCCGCCGGCGACGAGGCCCGCGATATGGGCCATGTCGACCACGAGCCCGGCGTCGACCTCCCGGGCGATGTCTCCGAAAACGGCGAAGTCGATGATCCGGGGATAGGCGCTGGCGCCCGCCACGATCACGCGAGGCCGGTGCTTGCGGGCCAGGTCCCTGACCTGGTCGTAATCGATCCGTCCCGTCCCCTCGTCGACACCATACGCCACGGCCCGATAGAGCTGGCCGCTGAAGTTGACCGGCGAGCCATGGGTCAGATGCCCGCCATGGCTCAGGTTCATGCCCAGCAGGGTGTCACCCGCCTCCATGAGCGTCATGTACGCCGCCATGTTGGCCTGCGCGCCGGAATGGGGCTGGACGTTGGCGTGCTCGGCACCGAACAGTGTCTTGCACCGCTCGATGGCCAGGCGTTCGGTCCGGTCCACGACCTCGCAACCGCCATAATAGCGCCGGCCCGGATACCCCTCGGCATACTTGTTCGTGAGGACCGTTCCCATCGCCTCCATCACGGCGGGCGATGTGAAATTCTCGCTGGCGATGAGCTCCAGCGTCTCACTCTGACGCCGCGCCTCGTCCGCGATGGTCTCCAGGATCTCCGGGTCGGCCACCCTCAATGCGTCCAAGATGCCTCCTACAGCCAAGTATGCTGGATGGCGCCCACTTGCTGGATCCGCCGCTCCGCGAGCCGATCCGCGGCATCGCTCGTGGGCAGTCCCTCCTCGCGGGCCAGCTCGAACAGCTGGTCGAGCGTGTCGTAGATCTCGCCCGCCTTCCGCTTCGAGCGCTCCGGCGTCCAGCCGTTCAGCTCGCCGTACACGTTGATCAGGCCGCCGGCGTTGATCACGTAGTCCGGCGCGTAGAGTATACCCCGATCGGCTAGCGCCTTGCCGTGGCGCTCCTCCGCCAGCTGGTTGTTCGCCGCGCCCGCGATGATCTCGAACTTGAAACCGGGCAGCGTCTCATCGTTCACCACTGCGCCGAGGGCACACGGTGCGAAGACCTGGGCGTCCACACGGTAGATTTCGTCATGAGCGACGGTCTGCGCACCGAAATCGTCCACCACCCGCTTCACCCGGTCCTCGTCGATGTCGGTCACGATGAGCTTGGCGCCCTCGGCGGCCAGGTCCTGGCACAGGTAGTAACCCACGTGACCCACCCCCTGCACGGCGACGGTCACGCCGTCCAGGTCGTCGGTGCCGTACTTGTGCTTGGCTCCCGCTTTGATGCCGCGGTAGGTGCCGTACGCCGTCACGGGCGACGGGTCGCCGGACCGCCCCGCCAGCCCCGTCACGAAGTCCGTCTCCATGTGGACGTAGTCCATGTCCTCCACGCTGGTGCCCACGTCCTCGGCGGTGATATAGCGGCCCTTCAACGTCTCCACGAACCGGCCGTGGGCCCGGAACAGCATTTCCCGGCGCTTCACCTTCGGGTCACCGATGATGACCGCCTTGCCACCCCCGAGATTTAGCCCGGCGACCGCCGCCTTGTAGGTCATCCCCCGGGCGAGCCGCAGCACGTCCACCAGAGCCTCACGGTCGCTCGGATAGTTCCACAGACGGGTCCCGCCCAGGGCCGGGCCCAGTGTGGAGTTGTGGATCGCGATGATCCCGCGGTACCCCGCCGC
>CAYXJH010000342.1:0-3987 GCA_964465415.1 uncultured Gemmatimonadaceae bacterium | reverse complement strand
AGCGTCTCCCCGCTCGTGCAGCAGTGGCTGCAGCAGCTCCGCGGCAGGAAGGTCTCGTTTACCGAGAGCTACCACTCCGGCCCCGCCGGCGGCTATTCGAACCGCTGGGAGGCGTACCTCTGTAGCGACATGCGTTTCGTCTTCCGTTCGAGCGGGAGCGTCAGCGCCGACGTGGGCGGCGTCACGGGCCACGGTGACGACCGGAACTCGTTCCAGGGCACCTGGCGCATAGTCGAGCACGGCGGGCAGGCGATCCTCCAGTACCAGCGCAGCGAGCTGGTCGGCACCGATCAGGGCGAATGGGTGGCCCTCAGTTTCCGGAACGGCCAGACCTTCTTCGACAACAGTCGCGTCTTCGTCACCAACGACAACGACGTGTGTCCGTAGCCCGTCCCGGTGGATTGCGACCCGTGGCCGTCCTCCGTCCGCCCTTGCTCGCCGTGTCCCTGTCGATCGTGCTCGCGGCCGGGGCGAACGCCCAGGAGCGAACGGACTACGGGGAGACGGAGCCCCTGGTCGTCACTCCGGCGTTCGCGACGGACGAATGGCTGCCCGCCGACTCGCGCCTCGAGCTGCGTTTGAGTCGAGCGCCCGAGCCGGCCGCCGGCCGCCTGGCGGTCTTCATCGGGAACAGGGATGTCTCGGCCCTGTTCCACCGTTCCCGCGACGGGCTCGTGTACGACGCCGGCACCCTGCCGCTGCCCAGCGGCGAAGGCGAGCTGCGCGTCTACCAGGTCACCCAGCGGGACGTGTGGACGGAGCTGGCCCGGATTCCCGTACGGGTCCTGACGCCGGCGGGATTCGAGAAGGCGGACGTGAAGCCGAAGCTGGACGTGAGTAACTCCGGCCAGGTCGTCGAACGCCGCTTTCCGCGTCCGGAAGCCGATGACGCCTTGCGGGACACCTACCAGGACGTCTCGGTGAATACCGGGCTGCACACGGTCCACGTCCGGGGCGCCCTCAGCGTGCAGGGCCAGGCCAACGCGCTGGGGGTCACGGAGAGGGAACAGGCGCTCCGCTTCGCCGAACGCGCCCACGCGGCCCCCCGCTTCGACCTCGCGGACTACCTGGTCCAGGTCGGCCTCGGATCGGCGGAGCTTGCCGTCGGCCACGTCGCCTTCGGCCGCCAGCAGCACCTGGTCAACGGATTCCGCGGCCGCGGCATGAGCTCGAGCGTGCGGATCGGCCAGCGCATGGCTCTCTCCCTGGCCGCCATGAATGGCACGGGCATCGTCGGGTGGAGCAACCTCCTGGGCTTGAGCCGGAACGATCACCGAGTGCTCGGCGGCAGCCTGGCCCTGGACGTGGTGCCCGCCCGCCCCGGTCTGCTGCGCGTGGAGGGTTCGGTGATGGACGGGGCGCGGCGGCCGTTCGCTTCGTTCAATCAGGGCGCGATCACGGACGCCGAGACCAGCCAGGGATTCGGTGTCCACGTCCAGGCCAGCGATCCGACGGGCCGGGTAGGCATGGAGGCCGGCTTCGCCCGCAGCCGCTATCACAACCCGCACGACCCGCTGCTGAGCGGGGGCGCGAACCACCTGGTCCCGGTTCGGGAGACCACGCGCAACGCTCAGTTCGTGAACGGGCACGCCGACCTGTTGCGTGGTATACCGGTGGGACCGACCCGCGCCCAGCTGCGGGTCGGCTGGCGGCACGAGCGCATCGATCCTTTGTTCAGCAGCGTGGCCGCTTACGTTCAGCCGGACAGGCTCTCGAACGAGGTAGAGGTAACCGGCGCTCTGGGCCAGCTCACGGTCAGGGCGGGCCGGAGTTGGGCCAACGACAACCTGGACGACCTGGCCTCGGTCCTGAAGACGTTCACCCGCGTCTACGACGTCAACGCCGCCCTTCCGCTGGCCTCACTCGTCCGGCCAACCGGCGGCGCGTGGTGGTTGCCAATGGCCAGTTACGGATACCAGCTGACCTGGCAGTTCGGGCGGGATGTGCCGGTGGACGGCGGCTTCGAGCCGGGTCACGTGCCGGACCAGATCAGTCGGAACCACTCGGCCGGTCTCCAGTGGCAGAGCGGCCGCTGGGGCCTGGGCTACCGTTTCAACTACTCGGAGCAGGACAACCGGCAGCCGGGTCGCGAAGCGGCGGATTTCTCCACCCGGTCCGAGGCCCTGTCGATCCACCTCCAGCCGCTGGCCGCGCTCACCTTGTCGGCCGAGGGCGGGATCGACCGGGCCAGCAACAAGGAGTTCCGACAGGTCGGCAGAACCCGGAACGTCGGGCTGGGCCTCAATTGGCGCCCAACGAGACTGACGGCGCTTTCGGGCCATGCGTCCCGCGCGTGGGGCGCGGACCGCGGGGCGGGGAGCAGGCACGCGTTCAGGCAGGTCCGCGCCGAGCTATCCCAGTCGCTGCCGTGGCTCAACGTTGCCCGCCAGGCGGGACCGCCCCGAGCGTTCGCGCGTTGGGCCTGGCAGGGCCACGACAGCGCCATGCTGCCCGAGTTCGGCGACTTCAGCGACCGGCGTCGCAACTGGACCGTGAACACCGGCTTCAGCATGAGCTTCTTCTAGGGGGATGCGTTCGATGAGGGCGACCATGATCGAGAATCGGCATCGCCGATCCCACGGGCCCGGGGTCGGCTCGACGCGTCCCCGTCACACCGTCGGTGCTGCCCTGCTCGTGGCCATGTGCGGCGCGGCCATCGCCGTGCCGGTGGCCGGACAGCAGATCCGGGTGAACCCCGTCGGGGTCAACGTGAACGCCCACGGGTCGACCACGGTCTTTCTCACCTTCGGCGGGATCGATAACCACGTCGTCTCCGAAGCCCACTGGTGCGCCCAGCTGATCTCCGCCGCACCCGACATCGGCGAGCGCTGCGATCCGAACACGATCTTCGGCAGCCTGCCCGCCCGGTTCGACCACTCGACGCGCAGTGGAGCGTCCGGCTTCACCGACATCATGTCCATACCGCCTTCCGTGGCCCGTCGGGCCTATCAGGCCGCGGAAGCCGGCCAGGTCTCCACCTTCTTCTACGTACGCAGGTTCGTGGACCTCTCGGGCGGGCCGGACCAGTTCGTGGCGGTGACCTGCCGCCTGACCGGCGGCGGAGCCCGCGTCCCCCTGTCGCTGGTCGACGTACGTCTCGGGTTCGACGTGGACACGCCCGTCCTGTTCCTTGGGGTCGGCGATCCCGTGCCCGCCCTGGCGGCGGAGCTCACCTACAACGGAACGGGTCGGCTCAAAGGCCGGTGGGAAGTGGTGCTGCCCGGCGAGGAGCTGCCGGAGCCCCGGGACCTGCTCACCGAGGCCACGCTCCCGGTCGAGGAGCGCGCCACCCAGCGCCGCTACACGGAGGTGGCTCGCTTCAACGTCTTCCTGCCGCCCACTGGCCGGTTCGTGCTGGAAGGTCCCAGGCCTGCGCGGCTGCCGACGGACGTGGAGGGCAGCTACCTGGTCCTGCTTCGCATCGAGGCTACCGAGGACAAGGAGGGCGACTCCAACCTGGGCGCCGTGGGCGCCGGCATCGGCGTGGTGCCGAGCGGAGGCGTCGCTGGGTTCCCCATGCCCCCGCTGCGATATGTCGTCGGCAGCGGCGGCAGCGAGCACTCCAGTGTGCGGAACCCTGGCGAGCTGCGCCAGATCCGGCCCATGCCCGACGCCCAGCTACCGCCCGGCGGCCCCCTCGAGTTCGGCTGGACGCCCGTCGGCTACGCCGCGGCCTATCGCCTGGAGGTGGACGACGAGCAGGGTGAACGGGTCCTGGAGGCGATCATCGGACCGGCGTCCGCCGGATACCGGGCGCCACCCTGGCTGTCCGAAGCCGCTCGCGAGCTGACATGGCGGGTGGTGGCCCTGGACCGCCGCGGCGCCACCGCCCGGCGCACGGACTGGTGGACGGTTCGCGTGGCCGAGCAATGAGCAGGGTCAACCCTTAACAAGGAGGCGATCATGTCGAGACTGGGAAGCCCACTACAACGAGCGATGGCCGCGGCCGTGACGCTCGGAGCGGCGGCCGCCCTAATGGGGGCCGTC
>CAYXJH010000341.1:0-3992 GCA_964465415.1 uncultured Gemmatimonadaceae bacterium | reverse complement strand
AGGGCGATCCGAGACGGCCAGCAGGTCGATCCCGTCCACGGTCTCGCAGCGACGGCGCAGCTCCCCGACCAGGAAGACGCCCTGCACGTCGGACGTCTCCAGGTGGCCGATCAGGCGGTCGGCCGTAGCGTAGCCCTGGGGCTGCCGGCGGCGACCGGCGGACCGGTCCACAAACGCGAGACCGTCCAGGATCCTGCGCTGCGTCGCGGGCCCGAACCCAGGCAGCCTGGCGACATGCCCCTCCTGCGCCGCTATGCGCAACGACTCGATGGTGTCGATACCCAACTGCTCGTGCAGCGTCCGGATCCGCTTGGGCCCGAGCCCGTCCACGGTTCGCAATTGAGCGAGCCCCACGGGCGTTTCCCGCCGGAGCCGGTCGTAGAGCCGGGACCGGCCGGTCTCGACCAGCTCCCGGAGCACGGCTACCGTCCCGGGACCGAGCCCCGGCGTGCCGACGAGCTCGCCATCCCGGAGGAGCGTCGCCAGGTCGCCCTCCAGGCGGTCGACGGCCCGGGCCGCGTTCCGGTAGGCCAGGACACGAAACCGGTCCGCGTCGTGGAGCGCCAGGAGCGATGCGATCTCGTCCAGTACCAGGGCGGCCAGGTGCCTATCCACCCGACTGCCCCAGCGCCAGGAAGCACAGCGAAGCGAGCTTGAGCAGCTCGGCTGTCGTCTCGATGCTGTGGAGCCGGTCCAGGTCGCCGCCGGGCAGCGTGGTGGCAAAGTCTCGGCCCCCGGGCCGAGCTTCCATCGCCGCCCACTCCGGTGCCTCCTCGACGGCGCCCGAGGCGGTGACCACGCTGAACCCCGCCCGGTCCGGTCGAACACCGAGGGCCATCAGCAGATGGAGAGGGGACAGGCCGGCACCGTGCGAGCCGACCACCCAGAAGAACCCGTCCACGGGTTCCGGGACCTGTCCCGGCACCGGAGCGGCCCAGAGCAGGTTGCGCGGAAGCCGGAGGTAGCCCGCAGGAGCCGGCGGCGTGGGGCGCATCCCGTCGTCGGCGCCCCGGTCGAGTGAGTCCAGGCCCCTGTCCAGGAGTGGCCGGACCCGGTCCGCGGTCAGCTCGAACTCCCGCCTGCCGGCACGCCAGAAGTGGAACGCGTGGAAGATCAGGCGTGCGTGCTGATGGAACGACTCGCCGCCGTCATCCGCGGACGGCTCCCCGGCGATGGCCTGGAGGAGTCGCCCCACGCTGGTGAGGAACGGGAACCGATCGGGGTCATCCAGCGGGTGATCCCTGGCCTCCGCCTCCCCGGCGATGGGCGGGAAGAGCGTGTCGTCCATGGAGTCGGCGCCAAAGACGAGGTGATACGGGCTGCGCCGGTCCGGTTCGCTCACGGTGCCGCCTCCTCGACGGGCGCGGCTGCAGCCTCCACCTGCACGACGTCCATGACCTCGCGACGCAGCCAGCGGGTGAGCCCACGGAAGAGGCCGTGGCGGCGGACCAGGACGAGGCAGACCTCGGTGTCGGACTCGTCTTCCAGCCCCTGGACGACCTGGATGAACGTCACGTCACCCGCTTCCTCCGGGACGGGCGCCGCCATGCGCCGGCCCGCCCATTCGAACTCCACAACACGCTCCGCCGGGCCATGATACTCCAACTCGAGGAACACGTCACGCTCGGCCCGGTACGCGCCAGGCGCGATACGCTCGCCGGCCCGGTAGAAGAACGCCTCGAACGGGTCGCCCCGCAGTCGCTTGAAGTTCTCGTCCATGGCATAGTCCACATCCTCGAGCGCGTCTTCGGCGGCGAGGGACTCGAGATGATGGCGGAGCTCATGGGTAATGGTCTCCCATATCTCGTACCGCCAGTCGAAGTCCGAATCGAGCGCGGCCAGCCGCCGGAACGAGCCGTAGTACAGGACCAGCATGGAACGGGTGGTCTCGGGCCCGCCCCAGTCCGACGGATACGCCTCCGTCTGGCACTCACCCAGCGTGTAGATGTCCTCGAGGGACGGGTGGGGCTCCGCCTTCCTTTGGATCACGAGACCGTCCACGCCCGAGCGGTAGGAGTCGGGGATCTCCGACCAGACGCGGTCCGCCTCGGCCTCGAACTCCTCGAAGGTCATTGTTGCGATTGCCCCTGGACTTCGACTTCGACTTCGACTTCGACTTCGAACTGCGGCCGCGGCGGTGAGCCGCGCACGGCGAGCGAAGCGAGCCCACCGCTCCTGGCCGCCACGATGGATCCCCCCACCGAACCGCTCAAGGTACTACCGCTTTCCGCAGTTCGAAGTCGAAGTCGAAGTCGATGTCGAAGTCGAAGTCGATGTCGATGTCGACTACCGCACCCGCTCCTGCACCACGCCCACGATCCGGTCCGCGGCGATCCGCTCCTGCTCCAGGGTGTCACGGTCGCGGAGGGTGACGGTGCCGTCCTCGGAGGTCTGTCCGTCGATCGTGATGCCGAAGGGCGTACCGGCCTCGTCCTGGCGGCGGTAGCGCTTGCCGATGGAGCCGCTGTCGTCATAGTCCGAGCTGATCCCGGCGGCGCGCAGTTCCTGGTGGATCCGGGTCGCGATCTCCGGGAGGCCGTCCTTCTTCACGAGGGGGAAGACCGCGGCTTTGATGGGCGCAAGCTTCGGGTGCAGGCCCAGGACGACGCGCTGCTCGCCCTCGACCTCCTCCTCGCGGTAGGCATCGGCGAGCACGATCAGCGCGGTACGGTCGGCGCCCGCGGACGTCTCGATGATGTAGGGGATGTAGCGCTTGTTCCGGTCGGCCGGGTCGATGTACTCGAGTCGTTTGCCCGAGTGCTCCTGGTGCCGGCCCAGGTCGAAGTCGGTACGATTGTGGATCCCCTCGAACTCCTGCCAGCCGAACGGCAGTTCGTACTCGATGTCGAACGCGCGCTTCGCGTAATGGGCCAGCTCGTCGGGGCCATGCTCGTGGAACCGGAGCTTCGTCGGGTCGATCCCCAGCGACTTGACCCACTCCATCCGCTGCTCCCGCCAGTACTCGAGCCACTCGTCGTCGGTACCGGGCTCGACGAAGAATTGCATCTCCATCTGCTCGAACTCACGGGTCCGGAATATAAAGTTGCCGGGTGTGATCTCGTTGCGAAACGCCTTGCCGATCTGAGCGATCCCGAACGGCACCCGCTGGCGCGACGTGGTCAGCACATTCTGGAAGTTCACGTAGATGCCCTGCGCCGTCTCGGGCCGCAGGAAGACCGTTGCCGCGTCCTCCTCCACCGGCCCCATGAACGTCTTGAACATGAGGTTGAACATGCGGGGCTCGGTGAAGCCGTCCCTGGATCCGCAGACGGGACACTGGCCGCCCTGAATCTCCGGGACATCGGCGCGGAAGCGACGATGGCAGTTCCGGCACTCCACGAGCGGGTCGGTGAACCCTTCCACGTGACCGCTCGCGACCCAGACCTGGGGGTTCATGAGGATCGCCGCGTCGAGCCCCTCGATGTCATCCCGCTCGTAGACCAGCGACCGCCACCAAAGCGCCTTGATGTTGTTCTTCAGCTCCACGCCAAGCGGGCCGTAGTCCCAGACCGAGCCCGTCCCGCCGTAAATCTCGGAAGACTGGAAGACGTAGCCCCGCCGCTTACACAGCGAGACGAGCTTATCCATCAGATCGGTTGGTTTTGTCATGAGGGCGCTGAAGTTATGGAGCACCACGCTGCCGTAGCAAGGCGGGGAGCCGGTCCCGGACGAGTCGGGCCACGGCATCTGCATCCAACGTCGCGCCTTCCCCCGTGGCGGCGGTAACGCCGCGCGGCACGCCGCCCTGGACGCTGCCCGCCACGAGCAGGACGGGGACTCCCGCGTCACGCGCCCGATCCACCACGGCACCGGTCACCTTGCCCATGGAGGACTGGCGGTCCCAGGCCCCTTCGCCGGTCACGACGACCGACGCCGAGGCCAGCAGGTCATCGAAACCGACCGCGTCCAGAAGCCAGGGCGCGCCGGCAACGGGTGGCGAATCGAGGCAGGCGGCGAACCCGGCGCCCAGGCCGCCCGCGCCGCCGCCGCCG
>CAYXJH010000340.1:0-4006 GCA_964465415.1 uncultured Gemmatimonadaceae bacterium | reverse complement strand
CGCGACCCGGAACATGGACGGCGTGATCCGCGCCCCGCCCAGCGTCGCGACCCGGCCGTCCACGGTGGTGACGCTGTAGTCGGTGGCCGCGATGGCGGCGAGGTCCGTGATGGACCGGAGCTCCTCGCGCCAGCGCTCGAAGTCGTGCACCGACCGCCGCTCCGATTGCGCCGTGGCCACGTCGAGGTTGCGGACCGCCACCACCCGGTCGGGCTCGGGCAGTGGGAGCCGGGGACGGGTCAGGTCCGTCATGAACTCGAACCACGACGCCGCCAGCGCCACGGCGATGGCCAGCGTGAGGACGCTCGCCCCCGTGAGCACCGGGTAGCGGAGCAGCATCCGCGCGCCCAGCTTCACGTCCAGCCGCAACCCGGACAGCCACGCCGTGCCCCGGCCCTCCCGGAGCTCCTCCTTCGTCTTCTCCACGCCGCCGAACGCCACCAGCGCCCGCCGCCGCGCCTCGGCCGGCGGCAGCCCCTCCTCCCGGATCAGCCGCTCCGTTTCCATCTCCACATGGAACCGGATCTCCTCATCCATCCGGGATTCCGCCGCCCGCGGGCCGAACACGTTCTGCAGGCGCGCACGTAGTCCATCGATCAGTTGCATGGGGGCTCCGCTACGAGGTGGGCGCGCACAGGACCGCCTCGAGGCCCGCCGCGAATCGACGCCAGCTCTCTACCTCCTCGCCCAGCGCGCGACGACCCGCCGCCGTCAGGTCGTAGTACCGGGCTCGACGGTTGTTGTCCGTCACCCCCCATTCGCTCCGCACCAGTCCCTCCTTCTCCAGCCGCTGGAGGGCGGGGTAGAGCGAACCCTGGTTCATCTCCAGCACGCCGTCGGAGATCTGCTGCACACGCTGGCTGATCCCCCACCCGTGCATGGGCGCCAGCGAGAGCGTCTTCAGGACCAGCAGGTCCAGCGAGCCCCGGAGTGCGTCGGATTGCGAGCGACCGGCCATCACCACCTCCATCGGGTACAGGCACCGAGCGTGACCCTTCTCCCTTTAGCTGTCGAGGGGAAGGTCGCGTTGTTTCCTGTAGCTGTCAAGAGGTGGGGCGCCGGCCCGCCGTGTGCCTGAGCAACGGGAGTTGCCGTGAGGGCAGTCCGAGTAACCCCCCGCCCGCCGCTGGATGCCAAGCCATCGTCAGTGAAGGTTAAGACGATTTACGAGTAAAGCGATTGGCCCAGTGTCGCTCAAATTACAATAGACGGTGTCAGAAATTTCGAGAGACGGCGCAAGCCACAGGCAGGAGGCCAGTGGTGGCGGGAACAAGGGGAGGCGGCGCCGTCGACGGGGCGCCTCCTCTTTCTCGTTGCCAGTGCTACATGGGAGCGTCATTATCCGCGGTGCGTTGGTGTCAGGATCTGTCAGGATGTCCATCACAACACGCAGATGGAATGGCCATGAAAGGTTGGCGGAATCGCGGTTGGGCGGGGTCGACGGGCGGGCTGGTGGCGGCTGCCCTTCTCGCCGCCGTCGGTGTCACGGGGTGCGCTCATGCTCCGGGAACACCGCCGCCGGTCGACGTCGTGGAAGCGTCGATCGCCGGGCTCCAGTCGGCGATCCTGAGGGGGGAGGCGAGCTGCCGGGGGGTGGTCCAGGCTCACCTGGATCGGATCGAGGCGTACGACCGCTCCACCGGGCTGCACGCGATCACCGAGGTCAATCCACGGGCGCTCGAACGCGCGGATTCGATCGATCGGGCCCTCGCCGCGGGAGAGAGCCCCGGCCCCCTCTTCTGCGCTCCCCTCCTGGTCAAGGACAACTTCGACACGCACGACATGCCCACGACGGCGGGCTCCATCGCCCTCGCCGGGAGCCACCCTCCCAGGGATGCCTTCATGGTGCGGCGCGTGCGGGAGGCCGGGGCGATCATCGTCGCGAAGACGAACATGGCGGAGTGGGCGTTCAGTCCCAGACAGACCGTCTCGAGTTCCTACGGCCCGACGGCCAACGCCTACGCCCTGGACCGGACGCCGGCGGGATCGAGCGGCGGGACGGCCTCGGGAGTCGCCGCCAGCTTCGGTGTGGCCGGGCTGGGGACCGACACCGGGAACTCCATCCGGGGCCCCAGCTCGCATCTCGCGCTGGTGGGCATCCGATCGACCCTGGGCCTCACCTCGCGGGCGGGCGTGGTCCCGCTCTCCCTCGACCGCGACATCGCCGGCCCCATGGCCCGGTCCGTGGAGGATGCCGCCCGGATCTTCGACGTGGTCGCGGGCTACGACCCTCGTGACCCGTACACCGAGGCGGCGCGGGACCGCAGAGAGGAGGATTATACCGCCTTCACGCACCCCGGGGCGCTGGAGGGGAAGCGCATCGGCGTGCTGACGGCGTTCGTCGATCCGGAGGAGGGCGACAGCGCGGTCCTCACCCGTTTCGACGATGCCCTTCGCGACCTGCGTCGCCTCGGGGCCGAGGTCGTCGATTTTGAGATCGAGGGGATGGAGGAGCATCTGGAGGCGATCTCCTGGTGCGAGCGCTTTCGCTACGACATGCACCACTATCTCCTCTCCCTCGGGGAGGACGCCCCCATCGGGGACGTTCTGAAGGTGCTCGAGACGGGCGAGTTCGGTCCGGATGTGGAACGCGGTCTCCGGGAGACCTCCGAGGCGGAGCCCGTGGTCGTCCATCCGGGAGAGAGGGACGAGCCGTGCCCCGACTTCGGGGAGCATCCGGGGAGGCAGGCGCTCCTGGCCGCGGTGGTCCGCGCGATGGACCGCGCCGGGATCGACGCTTTCGTCTTCCCGACCTGGAGCCATCCTCCCGCTTCTCTGGAACGGGCGAACGAGGAATACCGGGGGGACAACTCCC
Organism: uncultured Gemmatimonadaceae bacterium; assembly: GCA_964465415.1. GTDB lineage: Bacteria > Gemmatimonadota > Gemmatimonadetes > Longimicrobiales > RSA9 > SLCC01. Next base: position 1,191 of record CAYXJH010000340.1, on the reverse strand, counting down.
AGAGGCTCGTCCCGCCGGCCGGGATCCCCGCGATCACGGTTCCGATGGGATTCACCTATGGGGATCTGCCGGCGGGGCTCCAGATCGCGGGCCGCCCCTACTCGGAAGGGCTTCTCTTCGGGCTGGCCTACGACTACGAGCAGGGCACGCGGCACCGGCGACCGCCGAATCGATTCCCCCCGCTGACCCCCTGACGGTCGGCTCCGGGGATGAGACGGGGCCGCTCGGCCGCCCCCGCCACCGGTCGGCTCGAACCCGAACCATGAGCACCCGCCTGAGCCTCCACAGGAGGGTGGTACAATGTTTACTATGTTCTTTCGCTTCCAGGCCGCCGCCAACCGCTCCGCGGCCCGCTCGCGCTCGCGATAGCGCTCGTGGTAGAGCACGGCGTGGGCGATGCCGAGCAGGAGCGCGTAGAAGAGAAGGTACTGGTGGGACGATCCCCAGAACTGACGACTGTAGGACCGCTCCCCGAGCCATTCCACCTGCCGACTCAGCTCGACCATGACGACGATCCGTGCCAGCGAGAGGACGACGGCACCAACAAGGTGACCCGCGCTGCTCCGGAGCATGCGCCCCCGCTCGATCGGGAAGCGTCGCGCCAGCCAGAAGATGGCGAGGGTGGCGAACGCCCAGAGGTAGGCATCGACCAGGCCGAGCCGCAGGACGTGCCCCCAGGACACCGGCTGCCCGCGCAGCTCGGCCTGCATGTAGAACTGGTTCGCCATGATCAGTCCGAAGACCGTCCAGGCGGCGAAGATGAGCGCTGCCTCCAGCCAGAACTGGCGGTTCCGTTGCTCCTCAGCCATACAGCAAGATCCTTCTCTGAGGACGAAGCTCCCGCATTCGACTCACGCACTGCCGACCCCGGGAAGTTATGCATCAGGTCAACCCCGCGGTATACCGCCCCCGGAGCCTGACCCGCTACCGTCGCAGCGGCGGCAGGACCTGGTCGTTCATGTGGGCGGATGCGGGCGAAGCCGTGGGCCAGGGAGGGTGCCAGGCGGCTCGGAGCGAGTTGGATGGAGAGGGGGCGGCGCGAGCGCCGCCCCCGAGGTTCTGGTCTATCGCAGGTCAGGACCCGGGTGGCCCCTCAACGGCCCTGCTGGCCGCCGCCTTGCTGGCTGCCGCCCTGGCCGCCCTGCTTGCTGCCGCCTTGCTGGCCGCCGCCCGGCCCGGCCACTGCCTCCA
>CAYXJH010000339.1:250-4027 GCA_964465415.1 uncultured Gemmatimonadaceae bacterium | reverse complement strand
ATAGAGGCTAACCCCGAGACGGGCGCGACGAAGGTAGAAACATGCCCCGAGACAAGATCATCCTCGCCTGTACGCAGTGCGAGGAGCGGAACTACCACACGACCAAGAACAAGCGCCTGCACCCGCAGCGGCAGGAGTGGAAGAAGCACTGCCCGCGGTGCAACGGCCACACGCTCCACAAGGAGACGAAGTAAGCGCCATGCCCTCGGTAGCCGACATCAAGCGTTACGCCGACGAGACGGTGGACGAGATGAAGAAGGTGACGTGGCCGGATTTTCCGCAGCTGCGGAACTCCACCTTCGTCGTCCTCGTATTCGTGGTGATCGTATCGGCGATCATCTGGCTGATGGACGTGGCGGCGCGCGGCGTGCTCGGTTTGGTGCTGGACATCTTCGCGAGGTGAGATGAGCGACCAGACCCGTTGGTATGCGGTCCAGACATATTCCGGCCACGAGAACAAGGTCAAGAAGCTGATGGACATCCGGATCGCCGACGAGCCGGGTGATACCCCGGAGGAGAAGGAGATCCAGGAGGCCCTCGTCCCCAGCCAGGAGGTGACGGAGATCCGGAACGGGAAGCGGGTGCAGGTGACGCGCCGCCTCTATCCCGGGTACGTGCTGGTGAAGATGGTGTACAACCAGCGGACCACGCACGTGATCAACAACATCCAGGGCGTAATCAAGTTCGTCGGGGGGGGAGTGGAGCCGCAGCCGCTGCGCGAGGAGGAGATGAACAAGATCCTCGGCGTGGTGCCGGAGGTGGCCGAGGAGGAGGTGGGGGAGGAGATTCCGTTCCGGCCGCTCCAGGTGGTGGAGGTCATGGAGGGACCGTTCAAGGACTTCAGCGGCACCGTCCAGGCCGTGGACCATGACAAGGGCAAGGTCAAGGTGGAAGTCAGCCTCTTCGGCCGGGCCACGCTCGTGGAGCTGGACTACACGCAGCTCAAGGGATACTAGCGCGGGGCGTCCGGGCCAGCGGCGAAGGGGTCGCACGGACAGGTTTGAAACGATGGATCGGTCGTGGGAGCTTGACGCTCCCGAGCGCAACCACGACCGCGACAACACGGGGAGCGAGTGAGCACATGGCCAAGAAGCAGATCGGATTCATCAAGCTGCAGATCCCAGCGGGGCAGGCGAATCCCGCTCCGCCGGTGGGTCCCGCCCTGGGTCAGCACGGCGTGAACATCATGGAGTTCTGTAAGCAGTTCAACGCCCGCACCCAGCAGCAGCCGGGGCTGATCATCCCCGTGGAGATCATCGTCTTCGCGGACCGGTCGTTCAGCTTCATCACGAAGACCCCGCCGGCCGCGGTGCTGCTGCGGCGGGCAGCGAACGTGCCGAAAGGTTCGGGAGTCCCGCAGCGTGACAAGGTCGGCAACGTCAAGCGCTCGCAGGTCCGTGAGATCGCCGAGCTCAAGATGCCGGACCTGAACGCGGCCAGCGTGGAGAGCGCGATGCGCATGATCGAAGGGACCGCGCGGTCCATGGGCCTCACGGTGGTGGACTGATGCCGAAACACGGGAAGAAGTACCGCCAGGCGGCGGCCATGGTGCCGAAGGGGATCCGCTTCGAGGACCCCGCGGAGGCGTTGACCCTGGTCAAGGAATCGTCCTTCGCCCGCTTCGATGAGACGGTGGAGGTCTCGGTACGGCTGGGCGTGGATCCGCGGCACGCCGACCAGATCGTGCGTGGCACGGTGATCCTGCCGCACGGGACGGGCAAGGAGGTTCGTGTGCTGGTCCTCGCCGACGGCGAGCAGGCCCGGGCGGCGGAAGAGGCGGGCGCCGACCATGTCGGCCTCGAGTACGTGGACCGCATCAAGGATGGGTGGCTTGAGTTCGACGTGGCCATCGCGACCCCCAACGTGATGGGCCAGGTCGGCCAGCTCGGGCGGGTGCTCGGGCCGCGCGGGCTCATGCCGACGCCCAAGGCCGGTACCGTGACCATGGACGTGGGAAAGGCAGTGCGGGAGGTGAAGGCGGGGAAGATCGAGTTCCGGGTCGATCGGACCGGGAACGTCCACATTCCCATCGGCAAGGTTTCCTTCGACACGGACCGGCTTACGGAGAACATGAGCGCGGTGATGGATGTGATCATGCGTCAAAAGCCGGCTTCTGCGAAGGGTATGTACGTGCGCAATGTCACGGTGTCCAGCACGATGGGTCCGGGCGTGGGCATCGACCCGAACCTCTACCGGCGGGTGGCGGCATGAGCAGCGCTGTAGCGAAGAAGCAGGCGGTCGTTGACGAGCTGGCGAACAAGCTCGAGTCGGCACGCGCCTTCTATCTAACCGACTTCACCGGACTCAACGTCAAGAAGATGACGGCGCTGCGGGCGCGTATGCGGGCCGAGGGAATCGAGTACCTGGTCGTGAAGAACACCCTGGCGCTGCGGGCGCTCGATGGACTCGACATTCCCGACATCGCGGAGTTCTTCACGGGACCGACCGGCGTGGTCATTGGCCGCGAGGACGCCGTCACGGCGGCTCGGGTCCTGAGCGATTTCGCACGAGAGAACGACGACCGCCCCGCCGTCAAGGTCGGCGTGGTCGAACGGCAGCAGGTGACCGCCGCCGAGGTCGGGCGTCTGGCCAAGCTGCCGCCGCGGGAGGTGCTCCTGGCGGAGCTGGCGGGTGCCATGGAGGCTCCGCTGGCACAGCTCGTCTTCCTGCTACAAGGGAAGCTGAGCGAGATGGTGGGTCTGCTGGAGGCGCTTCGCGCCCAGCGGGAAAGCGCTTAACTACACGGACAGGAAAAGGGCAATGGCCAACAAGGAAGAGCTACTGGACGCGATCGGCAACATGACCGTCATTGAGCTGGCGGACTTCGTCGAGGCGTTCAAGGAGAAGTTCGGCGTTACCGCCGTGATGGCGGCGCCAGCCGGTGGGGCTGCCGTGCCCGGCGCCGCCGAGCCGGCCGTCGAGGAGAAGGACGAGTTCGACGTGATCCTGAAGGAAGTCGGCGCCAAGAAGATCCAGGTGATCAAGGTGATCCGCGAGATCACGGCCCTGGGCCTCAAGGAGGCCAAGGACGTGGTGGATGGCGCGCCGTCCACGGTGAAGGAGGCGATCACCAAGGACGAGGCCGAAGGGATCAAGGCCAAGCTCGAAGAGCAGGGCGCCACGGTCGAGCTGAAGTAGGCCGGTGCGCGCTTTCCCGCGCGATGGATCGGCCGGCAGCCGGCCGGTCGGTCCACGGTGACGGGAGCACGAATCCGGTCCTTCGGCTTGAACGAGGCGCGCATGATCTTGGGTCGCAGCAAACATTACAATCCGGTCCGTACGACACTCCCCGCCCCCCATGAGGGGTGGCCGGGGTTTTCTGCGCCTGTCGTGCGGCCCGCGAATGCCTGAGGAGGGTCCGACTTGGCTACCAGGATGAACGGAAAACTGCCCATCGTCAGCTTCGAGAAGCTGGACCGGCCCATGCCGATGCCGAACCTGCTGGACGTGCAGGTGCGGGCATTCGAGTCGCTGCTGCAGCCCGACGCCTCCGAGGATGACCGCAAGGATGTCGGACTCGAGCGCGTCTTCAACGAGATATTCCCGATCACGGACGTGAACGAGAAGCTCTCGCTGGAGTTCGTGAACTACAGCCTCGGTGAGCCCAAGTACCTCGTCGAAGAATGCATCGAGCGGGACATGACCTACTCCGCTCCGCTCAAGGCGACGCTCCGGCTCGTGGTCTGGGAGGATTCGGAGGAGGGCGACGAGCGTCGCCCCCAGGACATCATCGAGAAGGAAGTCTATCTCGGCGACCTGCCGCTCCTCACCGAGCTC
>CAYXJH010000339.1:0-240 GCA_964465415.1 uncultured Gemmatimonadaceae bacterium | reverse complement strand
CCTCGGGGAGATCCCCCTCATGATCGGGGGGGGCGAGTTCATCATCAACGGCGCGGAGCGGGTCATCGTGAGCCAGCTCCACCGCTCGCCGGGCGTCGTCTTCGAGGAGACGATCCACCCGAACGGGTCACGCCTGTTCAGCGCCCGGATCATCCCGTTCCGCGGCTCGTGGGTGGAGTTCACCATCGACATCCACGACGTCATCTACGTCCACATCGACAAGAAGAAGAAGTTCCCGGC
>CAYXJH010000338.1:3413-4047 GCA_964465415.1 uncultured Gemmatimonadaceae bacterium | reverse complement strand
GCGTTGCCAATGCGGGGTCTGGTGGTAAAGTTGCGGCGTCGAGGGTCTGCGGTCCCGGGTTCTGACTTCGTGATTCCTTGAGTACATCGACGATCGCTAGAAGGACCGCTCGCGAGCTCGATCTGGGCGCAGGCCAGGTCGAGACCACGTTGGGGCTGTTCGCGGGGGGCGCCACGCTGCCATTCATCGCCCGCTACCGCAAGGAGGCGACGGGCGGGCTGGACGAGGTCCAGCTCCGGGAGGTCCGCGACCGTGCGGCGTACCTGGCCGATCTGGAGGCTCGGCGTGCGGTCGTGCTGGAGTCCATCGCCGACCAGGGGAAGCTGGACGACGCACTACGCGGGCGGGTCGAGGCGGCGGAGACGAAACAGGAGCTCGAGGACCTCTACCTTCCGTACCGGCCCAGGCGTCGGACGCGCGGGACGATCGCCCGGGAGAAGGGCCTGGAGCCGTTGGCCGACGGAATCTGGGACGGCTCGCTGGGGGACGGCGGGGCGGAGCGGGCGGCCGGGCGGCCCCTGGCGATGGCAAAGGCCAAACGCGCCAGGTCAAAACCGTACCGGTTGCTGAGACGCCGATCGGCGATACAGTGACCGTAAACGGAACGCTGGCCGCCTACGACCAGACGACTGTC
>CAYXJH010000338.1:0-3403 GCA_964465415.1 uncultured Gemmatimonadaceae bacterium | reverse complement strand
CATGTCGACCCGGCCCGGGGCGTAGCGACAGTCGACGAGGCGTTGCAGGGAGCCCGCGACATCCTGGCGGAGCGCGTGTCGGAGGACGCCGGGCTCCGGGGGTGGGTACGTGACCGAACCCGCGCGCGCGGGGAGGTCGTGTCGAAGGTGGCCCGGGGTAAGGAGTCGTTGCCCGAGGCGGCCCGGTTCCGCGACTACTTCTCGTTCACACAGCAGGCGGGGCGGATCCCGAGCCACCGCATGCTGGCGATCCGGCGAGGCGAGGCGGAGGGGGTGCTGGCGTGGTCGATTGTCGGGCCGCGGGAGGAGATCGTCGCGGGGCTGACCGCGCGAGTGGCGGCGGGCCGACGAGCCCGGGCCCAGCTGGAGCGGGTGGTGGAGGACGCGTACAAACGGCTCCTGGCGCCGTCGATCCAGACCGAGCTCCGGCAGGAGCTGAAGGAGCGGGCGGACGCAGAGGCGATCGACATATTCGGTCGGAACCTCGAGCAGCTGCTTCTCGCCTCACCGGCGGGGGAGCAGACGGTTCTCGGGATCGATCCGGGCTTCAGGACCGGGTCCAAGGTCGCGGTCGTGTCGGCGACCGGGGCGGTGCTGGTCACGGACACGCTCTACCTCCATCAGCCCGACCGGTTCGCGACGGGGATCCTGTCCCTCGTGCAGCGCCACCGGCCGACCCTGATCGCCATCGGGAACGGCACCGCGTCCCGGGAGACGGAGCAGGCGGTGCGTTCCGCGCTGGCCGGCCGAGGGGTCAGCCCGGGGCTGGTGCTGGTCAACGAGTCGGGCGCATCGGTCTATTCGGCGTCCGACCTGGCCCGCGAGGAGCTGCCGGAGCTGGACGTGTCCCTCCGTGGCGCCGTGTCCATCGCGCGCCGGCTCCAGGATCCGCTCGCGGAGCTCGTGAAGATCGATCCCAAGTCAATCGGTGTGGGTCAGTACCAGCACGACGTCGACCAGGGCCAGTTGAAGACCCGGCTGGATGAGGTCGTACAGATCTGCGTGAACCGGGTCGGAGTGGAGCTCAACACGGCGTCGCCCTCGCTCCTGTCGCATATCGCGGGGCTGGGAGCCAGGCTGGCTCGCAACATCGTGGCGTACCGGGAGGAGCGGGGCGCATTCCGATCAAGGGAGCAGCTCCTGGACGTACCCCGCCTGGGGCCCCGGGCGTTCGAGCAGGCCGCCGGCTTTCTCCGTATCCGCTCCGCGGAGCATCCTCTCGACCGCGGCGCTGTTCATCCGGAGCGCTACGCGTTGGTGGAGCGGATGGCGCGGGACGTGGGCGTGCCGCTGGCCAGCCTGATCGAGGACGAGGCCGCTGTGGGTCGCATCGAGCTGGCCCGCTACCGGTCGGACGGCGTGGGGATGCCGACGCTGCTGGACATCCGGGCCGAACTGCTAAGACCCGGCCGCGACCCCCGCGACGCGTTCGAGCCACCCGCGTTCCGAGCCGACGTGGCGAAGGTCGCCGATCTAAAGGAGGGCATGAAGCTGGAGGGCGTGGTCACCAACGTGGTGGCGTTCGGCGCGTTCGTGGACATCGGCGTCCATCAGGACGGCCTGGTCCATGTGAGCCAACTGGCCGACCGATTCGTCCGGGACCCGTCCGAGATCGTCAATGTCGGACAGAGGGTGACGGTCCGCGTCCTGTCGGTGGACCTGGAGCGGAACCGGATCGGGCTCTCCATGAAAGACGGGTGATGAGGGAGCGGGCCATGACAGCCGGTCGGGCGGGGCGTCGGGGTCCGGGCCATCATCGGGCGGCGGGTCGGCATCGGGCTCCGGATCGACCTCCGGCTCGGGGTCCGTGACCTCATCGGTGCCTTCGGGCAGGGGGCGATCGCCCCAACCGGGGATCGAGTCCAGCGGCACGCCGAGGGGCTCGCCCGGGGGAGTCGCGTCCGGGTCGCCGGCCCGCGGCAGGCGGGGTCGGCCCAGGTAGCGGTCCTGCTCCTCGCGCCTCCGCTCGAGCTCGGCCGCCTCGTCGTCGCTGCGGAACAGCCCGGCGATACGCCCGCCGACGCCGCGGAAGAACGAGTTGGCCCCATCCGCGACCATGCGTAGGAGTCCGCGCCCCTCCTCCTCACCTGCCGGGCAGACGGTGGACGGGAGGTTCGAGGTGAGGAAGATTTCGAGCACCGGGTCGCCGGTCACGGGATGGCAGCCCTGGGCGAGGATGAGGCCGGTCGCCGGATCGACGCTTCGCTCGACGACCGACCCGGGGCGGGACCAGGGCTCCGGGACCGGGCGTTCCCGGTAGATGGCGCGCATCAGGTCGCCCCACACCGGGGCAGCCACCTCGCCCCCGCTGGCATCCGTCACAACGGGCCGCGGGCGGTCGAAGCCGATCCACACGCCGGCCACCAGGTCGGGCGTGTAGCCGATGAACCAGACATCGTTGCCGTCGTCGGTGGTGCCCGTCTTCCCGGCGGCGGGCCCGTCGAAACCGGCCGCGCGCACGGGCCGGGCGGTGCCACGCTCCACGGCGTCGCGGAGGAGATCCGTCACCAGGAATGCGACGCCGCGGTCGAGCGCCTCGCTCCGTTCGACCCTCGAGGACCATACCCGCTTGCCGGCGCTGTCCTCGACGAGCCGGATCAGACGAGGCTGGACCGAGGTCCCGAGGGTCGCGAACGGCGTGTAGGCGGCGGTGAGCTCCAGCAGGGTCAGCTCGGCGGTGCCCAGGGCGAGCGAGGGCAGGTCATGGAGCTCCGAGCGGACGCCGGACCGCTGGGCGATCCGCGCCACTTCCCGCAGGCCGACCGCCATGGCCAGCCGGACCGTGGCCACGTTGTTGGATCGGACCGCGGCGTCCCGTACGGTGAGCTCGCCGCCGTGACGTCCATCGAAGTTGCGCGGCGCCCAGACCTCCCCGCCGGCCAGCACCATCTCGAGTGGCTCATCGCTCAGCAGCTGGCTGGGCACGTAGCCGTCCGACATCGCGGCCGCGTAGACGAACGGCTTGAACGCGCTGCCCACTTGCCGGCGGGCTCGAGTCGCCCGGTCATAGGGCGAGTCGGCGAAGTCCCGCCCGCCGACCAGCGCCAGCACATCGCCGGTCTCCGGATCCAGGACCACGACCGCGCCCTGGAGGTAGAGGGTGCCGGTGGCGGTCACGGCGTCGGGCGAGCCGTAGCGGCCGTTCCAGGCGAAGCGTCCATGGGTGCCGCGCTCGATCGCCCGCAGGCGTCGATGTAGTGCCTGCTCGGCCGCGGCCTGAACGCCTACGTCGATGGTGGTGTGGATCCGGAGCGCGTGGCTGTAGAGCGCATCGCCCAGCTGTACCTCAAGCGCACGGCGCGCCGCCTGGACGAAGTACGGCGCGGATGGTGGGGCGTCCCGGGTCGGCGTTCGCGCGGCGGCCGTCCGAAGCGGGCGATTCATGGCGCGGTCCGCTTCGTCG
>CAYXJH010000337.1:0-4049 GCA_964465415.1 uncultured Gemmatimonadaceae bacterium | reverse complement strand
CTGGGGTGACCGGGCGCGCAGGGTCGCCACCGTCGCCGTCCTCGGCCTGGCCGCCGGCGGGATCATCCTGGGATTCTTGCCATGAGCTCAGCATCGCGGTTCGATCGGAGCGTGGTGGTACTGAACAAGTACGGGTTGCACGCGCGGCCGGCGGCGGAGTTCGTCAAGAAGGCCCACCAGTTCAAGAGCGACGTCTGGGTGCGCAAGGAAGACCTCGAGGTCAACGGCAAGAGCATCATGGGCATGATGATGCTCGCGGCGGAATGCGGCGCGGAGCTCGTGATCCGGGCTTCGGGCGCTGATGCCGAGGAGGCGGTGGACACGCTGTGCGGCCTGGTGTCGGGCCGGTTCGGGGAGGAGCAGTGAGCAAGCGGATCGTCCGGGACGGGACGGCGGCCTCGCCCGGGATCGTGATCGGTCCCGCGCACGTCGTGCTGTGGGAGCGACCCAAGGTTCCGCACCAGACGATCGCCGCCGAGCAGGTCGAGGCGGAGATCGGGCGTTTCCGGGACGCGCGGGAAGCCACCGCGGCGAGGATCCGGGAGATCCAGACGCGGACGGCGGAGCGGCTGGGTCCCGTGGAGGCCCAGATCTTCGAGCCCCAACTCATGATGCTGGAGGATTCGGACCTGGTCGGCGACGTCGAGGCGTACATCAGCGAGAACCACATCTCCGCGGCTCGCGCACTGGAGCTGCGGATGCTGGAGTTCCAGTCCGAGTGGCGTCAGAGCGGGCACCCCATGGTGATCGACCGGCTGAACGACCTGGTCGACATCGAGACCCGCATGATCCGCAACCTGCTGGGCATCGGTGACCCGGACGGCATCGTGAACGGGATCGAGGGCCCGGTGATCCTGGTGGGACGCGACTTCACACCGAGTCTCACCGTCCAGCTCGACCCCGCCCGCGTCCTGGGGCTCGCGACGGACGCCGGGACCCGGACGTCTCACTCCGCCATCCTGGCGCGCGCGCTCGGGATCCCGGCCGTGGTGGGGCTCGGGGACCTGGCGTCGCAGGTCGACGAAGGGGACGAGATCGTGCTCGACGGCCGGGTAGGGCGCGTGATCGCATGCCCCACGGAAGAGGAGCAGGCGCTGTATCGCGCGCGGGACGTCCGGGTCCGGGAGTGGGAGCAGGAACTGGTGCTCCTGGCGCACCTGGAGTCGGTCACGCCGGATCGCCAGCCCGTGCTGCTGCGGGCCAATATCGACATGCCGAGCGAGGCCCAGACGGCGCGGGAACACGGCGCCCAGGGCGTCGGCCTGTTCCGGACCGAGTTCCTGGTGGTGGGGCAGCGATCCATGCCCGAGGAGGAGGCGCAGTTCTTGGCCTACCGGGACGTGGCCCGTGCCTTCCGTAATCAGGCGGTCGTGATCCGCACGTTCGACCTGGGCGGCGACAAGTTTCCGCTCTTCCTGCACATGGCGCCGGAAGAGAACCCGTACCTGGGCTGGCGCGCCATCCGCGTGTGCCTCGACACGCCCGACCTCTTCCGGACCCAACTCCGGGCGCTGCTCCGCGCCACGGTACACGGCGATATCCGGATCATGTTACCGCTGATCTCGGAGCTCGAGGAGCTGCGGCAGACACGTCGCATGCTGGAGGAGGAGGAAAACCGATTACGGGACGAGGGCATCCCGATCAACGCCGGCTACAAGCTGGGGGTCATGATCGAGACGCCGGCCGCCGCGCTGATCGCTCCGGAGCTGGCCCGCTACGCCGATTTCTTCTCCATCGGGACCAACGACCTCACGCAGTACGTGCTCGCGGTGGATCGTAACAATTCCAGGCTGGCCGACCGCTACACCGCTTTCCACCCGGCCGTCCTGCGCCTCCTGCACCGGGTGGCGTCCGTGGGCCGTGAGGCGGGGATCGAGGTCAGCGTTTGCGGCGAGCTGGCCGGCAACCCGGTCGGCGTCTACATGCTACTCGGGCTCGGCATCACCGCCCTCAGCGTTGGCTCGGCATCGCTCCCCGAGATCAAGAAGGTCGTCCGGTCCGTGCCCGCCGCCGACGCCCGCGCTCACGTGTCCGAAGCGCTCGACGCACCGGACACCGCCGCCGTCACCGCCATCCTCCGCGACGGGATCTCGCAGTGGCTCGACCTCTCCCTGTTCTCCGGGCGCTGGAACTTGTCCGGACTCGATTGACCCTCTACACTTCCGGCCTCGCCGGCCTACTACCCATCACGGAAGAACGAATGACGACCCGACTGTTCACCTCGGAATCGGTCACCGAGGGACACCCCGACAAGATTGCCGATCAGATCAGCGACGCGGTACTGGACGCCGTGATCGCCCAGGACCCCAACGCCCGCGTGGCGTGCGAGGTGCTGGTCACCACCGGTATGGTGATCGTCACGGGCGAGATCACCGCGGACACGACGCCCGACTATACGGCGCTCGTGCGCGGCACGGTCTCGTCCATAGGGTACCGGGAATCCAGCTGGGGGATCGACGGCGACACGTGCGGCGTCATGGTCTCGGTGGACCGCCAGTCGCCCGATATCAGCCAGGGCGTGGACCCGGGTGGGGCAGGGGACCAGGGGATGATGTTCGGGTACGCGGTCGATGAGACCCCCGAGCTCATGCCCGCGCCGATCCTGCTGTCGCACCGGCTGACACACCGCCTGGCCGACCTCCGCAAGGCCGGACGCCTGCCATGGCTGCGGCCGGATGGCAAGGCACAGGTCACCATGGAATACGAAGGCGACCGTCCCCTGCGGGTCCATACCGTCGTGGTGTCCACGCAACATTCCGCCGATGTGACGCTCGAGGACGTCCGGGAGGCCGTCATCGCCGAGGTGATCACGCCCGTCCTGCCCAGCGAGCTGTTCGATCCGCAGAACTGTATCTTCCACGTGAACCCGACTGGCCGGTTCGTGGTCGGTGGCCCCCACGGGGACGCGGGTCTCACCGGCCGGAAGATCATCGTGGATACGTACGGTGGCGCCGGTCGGCACGGCGGCGGCGCGTTCAGCGGGAAGGACCCGACCAAGGTCGATCGCTCCGGCGCCTACGCCGCGCGGTGGGCGGCCAGGACGGTGGTGGCCGCCGGCCTGGCGCGGCGTTGCGAGATCCAGCTGGCCTACGCCATCGGCGTCGCGGAGCCCGTTTCCATCCACGTGGACTCCTTCGGCACGGGTCAGATCCCGGACGACCGGATCGCCGGCGCGCTGGAGGCGGTGTTCGACTTCCGGCCCCGGTCCATCATCGAGACCCTTCAGCTCGCCCGCCCGATCTACCGTCCCACCGCGGCCTACGGTCATTTCGGCCGAACGCCCCGGGAAGAGGACACGAACGGCCGGACGGTGGAGCTGTTCACGTGGGAGCGAGCGGATCGCGTCGCCGACCTGAAGAGCGCCGCGGAGCACGGCTGAGCCCACCCGTCTCCCGGGTCGCCGTGAACCTCGCTGCGCTTGCGGAGTATCCGATGCGTGGGGTGGCGGCGATGGTTACCCGGAGCGGAGGACCGATGATCGAAGTAACCGTACAGAGCCTCGGGCTGGACCGAAGCTCCAATACGCCGGTGGTGATCCTCCAGGAACGGGATGGGTCCCGCGTCCTCCCGATCTGGATCGGGCCGGGCGAGGCCAGCTCCATCGCCATGGAGCTCGCCGGCATGAACTTCAGCCGTCCCCTGACCCACGACCTCTTCGCATCGGCCATCACCGGGCTGGGTGGCGCCCTCCAGCGGGTGCTCATCACCAAGGTGGTCGAGAATACGTACTACGCCGAGATGATCATCGTGCGCAACGGCGAGTTCTTCAGCCTGGACGCGCGCCCGTCCGACTCCATCGCCATGGCGCTCCGGATGGAGGCGTCCATCTTCACCACGGACGACCTGCTGGAGCACACGTCCATCGAGATCTCGGAAGGCTCGGACTTCGAGGACGATGATGCCGAGGCGCAGGAGGAACTGGAAAAGGATCAGGAGGCCGCTCCGCCGGAGGACCTAAAGGAGTACCTGCGTCGGTTGCACCCCGAGGACTTCGGACGATTCACTCCATGACCCGATCCGGACGGCCCGGGCGGCACAGCGCCCGGGCG
>CAYXJH010000336.1:0-4050 GCA_964465415.1 uncultured Gemmatimonadaceae bacterium | reverse complement strand
TGCCCATAACCATGGGCGAGACCCTGCCCTCTCGCTCGACCCTCCGGCCCAGCGCCTCCAGCTCCCGCCGCAGAGCCCCCACGTCACCCAGGCGGCGCTCCGCCTCCCCGCGTGCCGCCGCCGAAGACATCCCCCGCGAAATCAGCTCGTCCACCCGCTCCTCCAGATGGAATTGTAGCTCCTCCTCCACGTCGGCTCGGGGGTTCGCGCCGAGGAACCGGAGGTACCGCCGCCACATGGGCGCCTGCATGCTCACGCCCGCCTCACGTCGCCCCGGCCCACGCCGGTGCCTCGCCGCCATTCAGCACCTCCGACACCGCCTGCGCGAACGCCGACCAGGCGCCCGACTCCGTCGCCAGCTCGCGACGGCCCGCCGAAGTCAGGCTGTAGTACTTCGCCCGCCGGTTCTTCTCGGTCAGCCGCCACTCCGCCTCCACCAGACCCCGCGCTTCCAGCCGGTGCAACGCGGGGTACAGCGAGCCCTCCTCGATGATGAGCACGCCCTCCGTCCGGCCCTCCAGCCAGCTCGCGATCCCGTAGCCGTGCATGGGACCCCAGGACAGCGTCTTGAGGACCAGTATGTCCAATGTCCCCTGAAGGAACTGTCGTTTCGTGTTCATGAAGGCTCCCGTAGATTGTCTATGCAAGAAGGTGCGCGCGGTTACCTAGACTGTCAAGGGTTGTAGGGCATCGGCACCGGGGAGGCGCAGGCTCCGCCTGGTCCGCCACTCTCGCCGGCACCGTCTCTTTGCGGCTATCTTGAACGCGTGATCTCGCGGGCACGGAGCGAGCTGCGATCTTGACCCCTTTTCGCCAGAGCCACCCAGGATGAAGGGTCATTCCGAGTCGCGCAGGGAGGAACCCTACGACGGCGCGAAGCGCTTCGACGAGGAGGCGGCGCAGAGGATCCTGCGGCGCGCCGCCGAAGAGCAGGCTCGTCGCGAGAACGAGGAAGTCAGCTCCTTTACGCTGGAGGAGTTGGAGGAGATCGCGACGGAGGCCGGGATCTCACCGGAGGCGGTCCGTGCGGCGGCGCTGGAGCATGAGGCTGCGTCAGAGCGGGTGACCTCGGCGGTCCCGGTCACCGAGGGGGAGGATACGGGCGGGTGGCTGGCGGCGTTGAAGCGTCGCATGCCGGCGTCCTGGTCTCCGGCGCTGAAGAATGTGGTGCTGATCGGAGTGGGAGTGGGGCTCTTTGGCCTGCTGCTCTCGGTCGTCGGAGTCGGACCGGTGGTCTTCACCCTGTCCGCCGTCATCCTGGTGTTGGTTGTCCTCCTGATGCTGGTGGGCCTGGGCCTGGTCTGACCTGGTTCATCCGTGCTGGCGAGGCTCGCCGCCTGCCATCGCCTCTCAGCGGGGTCCCGGCGGGATGTGCCGCCGGAAGAAGTCGTTCAGGCGCCGGAAGGTATGCCGGGCATAGTGTTCGGATGCCGCCCACCAGTGGGGCGAGTTGTGGACGATCTCCAGCTCGAAGGGCCGGCCAAGCAGGATGAGCTTTTCCGTCATCATCAGGGTCGTCTTGAGGGGGACGATGTCGTCGTGCACGCCGTGGAGCACCAGGAGCGGGTCGACCAGGTCCTCCCCCAGGGTCAGGAGCGTGCGCTCGAAGATGTGGGGATGGGTATCGGGACGCCGGGTCAGGTGCTGGTCGAAGCCGGTGAAGTGCGCCACGTCCACGGCCGGTGCGCCGGCCACCCCCGCGGCGAACAGGCCCGGCTTCCTGAACAGGGCGCTCAGGACCAGGAGACCCCCGTACGAGTTCCCCCAGATCCCGATGCGGTCCGGATCGACGCTTGGCACCGTGGCCAGGTACTCCACCGCGCTATGCAGGTCCTCCAGGTCGTCCCCACCCCAGTCGCCCTGGAAGGCCTCGCGGAAGGCCACCCCGTACCCCGCGCTGCCACGCACGTCCACCAGGACGGTGATGTAGTCGCCAGCCATGGCCATCTGCTGCTGGAGGATGGAGGTGGGGCGGTCCGGGTGCCAGCTCCGACGTACGGTGTTGGAGTACACGCTGCCCAGGATCACCGGGTATCGCCGGCCCGGCTCCATGGCGGGCGGCTCAAGGATCCGGGCGTGGAGGGTGAAGCCGTCGATGCGGCTGGGGAAGGTCACATAGCGCGGCGCGAGCCAGTGGTACTCATGGAACTCCGGCAGCGGCGAGCGTGTGACCTGGCGTTCCTCACCGCGCCCCACCTCCAGCAGGTAGAGCTCCGAGGGCGATGTGTCGCCGGACGTGAGCAGGGCGAGCCAGCGGCCGTCCGGTGACAGGGTCGGCGCGTGGACGCCCGGAAGTCGCGTGAGCTGCTCCGGCTCGGATCCGGCATCGGCCATGCGGAACACGTGTCGCTCGTAGGGGCTGGGCGCGGCGGCCACGAAGAACAACTCCTTGCCCCGCCGGTCCATCCATGCGGCCCCGCTCGAGCCCGCCACATCGTACCCGCCGGTGAGCCGGGTCGGCGTGCCGCCGCGGGAAGGGATCGTATACACGCGGTACCAGTCCTCGTGGTCCCCCACGAACAGGATCCGCTTACCGTCCCCGCTCCAGAGGGCCCGGAATGTCGGGTAGATCCTGCGCGGCCGGTGGTCGTGCCAGACCCGTTGGACCTCGGTCCCCTGGCGGGAGACGGTGTAGATCCAGCGGTCCTCGGCCACGTCAGCGCCGAGCATCACCAGGAAGGCCTGGCCGTCCGGCGCCCACGAGATTTCTTGAACGACGCGCCGGTTCGACACCGGCTCCGGGAAGTCGATGAACCACGGGGCCGCCCCGCCCCCGCCCCCGCCGCCGCCCCCGTCACCGGACTCCAACAACACCACCCCGACCTCCCGGATCAGGTCCGTGTCGCCGGGGTAGGGGCGGCGCACCTCGTGGAGAAGCGGCTCGTCGTGGAGATAGGACGGGAACGGCACCCTCCGAACCTCTCGCTGGTCCACGTACTGGAAGGCGATCGCACGGCCGTCTGGGGCCCAGGCGTAATCGGCGATGTAGGCGTCGGGGCGCACATACGCTCCGATGGGGACCCGTCCGATTCCGGGCGCTCCCAACCGTGTAAGCTGCTCCTCCCGCCCATCCGCCTGGTGGCGCACCCACAGGTCCCCTCCTCGGAGGAAGGCCAGGTGCAAGCCATCGGGGGAGAACTGGAGACGGCTGGCGCCGCGCAGAACCGCTGCCGGCGAACCGCCGTCCGCGCTCACCGCATGGACCTCGCCCCGGTGCACGAACAGGAGCTGCTCCCCCGAGGGATCCCACACCGCCTGGGAGACCCCTCCGGCCTCGCGCCGGGCGGCCCGCTCGGTCAGCGCGTCGAGGGAGAGGTCCTCGCCGGGGCCCAGTACATCCGCCGGATCGGGCGCAAGGGAGGTGAGCCGTACCGGCTCCCCGGAATCCACAGCGGCCACCCAGAGATCCCGGAAGGGCATTCCGTGGTCGTTCCAGAGAAAGGCCACCCGCCGACTGTCCGGCGACCAGACCGGCGCGGTGGGGGCGGTGCCCGCGAGGTTTGGTAGGGTGACGATCCGTTCCACCGATGGCGCCGGACGTTGCTGTGCGTAGAGGTCGTGGCCCATACCATGGCACAGGACGGACACAATCAGGGCGGTGGCCAGGCGGAGGCGTGGGGAACGGGCGGTCCTTACGGTCATCGGTGTTTCTCCTCCTCGGCCATCCCCACGGGACGACAATCCATCAAGCGACAGGGCCCTGGCTGCTGTTGAATGGCTTGTCGTCGCCACCCGAGGCCAACCCATAACGGGCCACGTTCTTGCCGGTGTGCGCGACACCTTTGCGGACCTCCTCCATGACCTCCGACAGGCTCGCCGTCTGCCAGCGGGCCGCGTGCCGCTCCAGCTCATCGGCCGGCAACCAGGACCCCAGGCCGTCCAGCAGCCTCGCCGCCGCCTGGCGGCGGCCCTCCTCGGCAGCCGGGTGGCCGGCCACGAAGCCGACGACGGGCTTACGCACGTGGTCCCGGACATAGGCGGCCGCCGCTTCTTCGGCCGCGCCGCCAATCTCGCCGATCATCACGATGGCGGCCGTCTCTGGATCGGCGT
>CAYXJH010000335.1:0-4059 GCA_964465415.1 uncultured Gemmatimonadaceae bacterium | reverse complement strand
TGATCACCTGGTCCGGCGCGCCGTCCCGTCCCAGCCGGCCGCCAGGTTCCGGGCTCGGCCCGGGTCCGCGAGGCGGGCCGCAGCGGCATCGATCACGTCGACGATCTCAGCGACCGGCCTTTGGCGCAGGAGCTCACGGGCCTCACGCAGCGCCTCGAGACTGTCCTCCAGGAGCGCCTGGGCGGGATCAGGATAGCGGCAGACCAGGCTGCCCGCCCGCAGGGTTCGGAGCGGCGCGTTGAACGTCGATGCCGGCAGGTGGAACGCATCGAACGTACGGCGGCTCACGACACACCCTTCAGCAGCAGCTCCATCGCGATGGAGCACCCCCGCGGCGGTGCACCCGCGGCCCGGCCTTCCAGGAGGAGGCCGTCCTCGTCCACGCGGCCCAGGTCCTCCGTCTGGACGGCGGCGACGCTGCCGATGTTGGCAAGGTCGAGGTGACGGAGCAGCCCCACTCTGCCCGGTGGCAGGGGTGTCAGGGTCTCCGGGTCCACCGCAACGCTGCGCAGCCATGCCGGACCCGCCTTCCGCCGGGGCCCCACCGTGGATCCGCTCCGCCCGGCGTCGTGACCGTACAGCGCGGTGTCGTAGAGCTGGGAGAGTAGTTCCGTCATGCCGTATTCATTGATACAGTGGTGATCGGGCACGCCGAGCCGCTCCATGTAGGCAGATCGCAGCTGGTGGGGCTCGACCTGTCGCCCGCCACCCTTGAACCCCCCGGTGTCCATGATACGGGACCCAGCGGGCAGCTCGTGGCGCCGGCCATCGATGGAAAGCTGGTCGAGCCAATGGATGAAGGCGGCGGACGTTCCCAGAATTGCAACCGACTGCCCCGCATCGACTGCACTCTGAACTGCGGCGTCCAGCCCGGCGAGGTCCAACCCCGAAACACTCGCGTACACTCCGCCGCCAGGCGCACCGAAGTGGCGCATGACATCGTCGACCATGAACGCCAGTGAGGAGTCTGGTACCTCGTCCGCGGCGGGGACCAGCGACAGGAAGCGCAGGCTCGGGCGGTCCGGCAGGCAGAAGTGGCTGAAGGTGGCGCGGAGGGAGCTACGGTAGAGGTCGAGGTCGGGGACATGGTGCTCCCCGCGTCGCTCGATCCCCCGTGTGGTCCCGCTCGTCCGGAAGACCCGCTCCGCCACACACCCTCTCGCCAGGAGCGCCACCTCCTTGAATGCCGCCGTGGGCACGGCCGGAATCTCCGTCCAGTCCATTACCCTCGAAGGCGTTCGATCGCGGGCGTCGCAGTAGGCGGTGTACGCGGCTACGCGGGTGTAGTTGTAGGTGAATACCCGCAGGGCCAATCGCTGGAACCCCTCATCGGCGAGGTGCGGGCCACGCCGATCCATCACGGCCATCAGCTCGTCACGCAGCTCCAGGCCTTCGGGGTCCAGCATGCCTCACTTCTGGTTTCTCAGCTCGAAGAACTCGTCGACCGCGATCGCGAACGTGGCGCCTTCCACGGCGTATCGTCCGGCGAGCGGTGACAGCACCGCCAGAATACGTTCGGCCATGGCCCGGTACGTCCGCTCCCGGGTGCGCCGGGAGAGGTCGAGCATGAGCCTGGCGGCGAGGGCGTTCTCCTCGAACGGGCAGTCCTGGAACCGGAGCGCGCCGATCGAGTCGGGTGACTGGCGATGGTCGGTGAACCCGCCGCCGTCCGTCCAGAGGCCGGCTTCCAGGACGCCGATGAGTCGCTGCGCATGATGAAGCGCATCTTGCCGATCGCCGGCGCTGGCCACGGCCAGGGCCGCGCGAGCGCCGTGAAGCAGATCGACCAGCAACCCACTCGCGGGCTCCGTGCCATCGGCCCGGAAGTGCAGCAGGGAGCCACCGGGCGCAGCCATGGTGTCGAGGAGGGTGTCGAGTCCGGCCGACGCGCGCTCGACCCATTCGGAGCGTCCGAGCAACCGACCGGCGTCGGCGAGGGCCGCGATCCACATCCCGGAGGACGCGGTGTACACCGTGTCATCGATGGGCGGCGGGGACTGCGTCCGGCGACCGGCGACGCCCTCTCGAAAGTACTCCGGATCCGCGTACTGGCTGCCGGCCCAGAGCCCGTCCCGACTGAGCGTCGTCTCGACCCAATCCACGGTCCGTGCGGCCGCTGCGCGCCAGTCTTCACGGCCCGTGTGCGCCGCCGCGAGGGAGAACGCGGACAGGGCTCGCGCGTTGACCCCGAGCAGCTTTTCCACCTGAGGATGGGTCCAATCGGCGTTCAGCGCGTAGTGATGGAATCCTCCGTCCACCGAGTCCTCGATCTCGCCCGCCAGCATGCCGTCCAGCGTCCGTTCCACCATCGCCGACCAGGCGGGATTGCCGAGGCGCTGCGCCTCCAACAGCAGCAGCTCTATGGCCTCTGCGTGGATGAACTTCGGCGCGTCGCCAAATCCGCCATTGCGGGCGTCGAACTGGTCCTGCGCGCCGGTCAGCACGTCATCGGCCGCCTCGCGTCGGACCAGGCCCACCGCAGGTCGGCGCGACCGCGCGGCCTCCATGGCCTTTCGCCGCCGCTGGATTTCCAGCTCAAGCTCACCACGTCGCTCGGCCCAGGCCTCGAGTACGCCCCGCACCACGCGCCGCAGCTCCGGCCCATCCACGAACGTGTCGGACCAGAAGACTTCTCCGCTCGGCGCCAGCAGTGCGTTCGTCGGCCAGCCGCCCGCGATGTACCGGTCCTGGATATGCGGGCTTCGGTCCGCGTCCACCCGCAAAGGGACCACGGACGTATTGATGAGTTCGATCACGGAGTCGTCCGAGAACGTCGTCTCGTCCATCTCCTGGCAGGCACGGCACCACACGGCGGACAGGTGCAGCAGCACGGGTCGGCCGGCCTGCGCTGCCTCCGCGAACGCATCACGGCTCCACGGCCTCCAGTGGATCCGGTCGGCCTGGTTCGGGCGTGGCGAGTATCGGAATGATTCGGCCATTTGGCGATCAGAATAAAGAAATTCGTGACGGCTCGCCAGCGATCAACGGAACTCGAAGTACCCACTACGCGCGTGATACCGTCGAGCTGGCAGGTCCAGGACTCGTATCAGGAGCCTGCGCAGCCCCGTACCGACCGCTCCGGCAACCGATCGGCGTCCGCTGACGGCGGGCGCGAGCTCACCGCGGAGCCACTGTCCGAGCTCCTCGAGATCGGAGAGGGAGAGGGTCTCGATCTCGAGGGACGCGAGGTAATAGAACCGGCCGCGACGGCCCGGTCGCAGCCCGGGTGCGTACTCTGCTTCCAGGGCCGCGCGGGCGGCCTCGTAGGAGGAATATTCGTCCACGATCTCGACGTCCGGGCGAGCGACCAGGAAACGGCCGTCCAGAGGCTCGTAGGCAAGGATGAGGCTCCAGTCGGCATGGTCGACGAGCTCGTCGAAGAATCGGTCGCGCCAGAGCTCGACACGAAACCGCATGCGGAGCGGCAGGCCCGAGCGGACCGCGTCAGCCAGGGCGCCGTCATCCAGGACCGGACCCACGGTGAGGCGCGGGGCGCCCCCGTCCACCGTGACAGTCAGGGGTGGCGCCTGGGCCACCGCCCCCGGGGACGGCATGGAGAGCGCTGCCGCAAGTATCAGGAAGGCCACCCTTACGATCAAATCCGTGGTCCCAGCCTGACGAAGAAGTTCGGCCTCCCTCCATCGCCGGTTAGTGGGACGGCCAGGTATACGCCGACGGGCCCGAGTCTGAGGCCGACTCCCATGTCCGGCCGAAGCGAGCGCGGACCGGTCTCGGCACGGCCGTCGAGTGCCCGGGCTTCGATCCAGGCGCGGCCGGCGTTGGCGAACAGCACCACCTCGGGGGTGGCAAACACGTCGAAGTCCAGGCCGAGGCGCCGCCCGAATCCCGGGTCGGTGAACAGCGCGTGCCGGTACTCCGCCTGCAGAAGTATCATCCGGTCACACCCGTAATAGGGGAAGAAGCCGTCTTCCCCCGGGTCGGCATCTCGGGCGCCGCAATCGAAGGAGAACCGACCGTAGCCTGGCAAGGAGCCCTCGGCTCCCAGAACGTGCTGGCGCTGAGGCGGCAGCGCCCCGCGGTCAGGCGCGCCGGCCGCGG
>CAYXJH010000334.1:0-4080 GCA_964465415.1 uncultured Gemmatimonadaceae bacterium | reverse complement strand
CGAGCGAGCTGCGACTCCGGGTCGTCCACGATGGCCGGGCGGCCACGGCCGTGCAGGTGGGGGGATGGGTCCTGGGCGCGCCCGCGGGGGGCTGACCCTGGCCGGCGAGCGGGTCCCGCTGCTGGATCGATTCCTGCCGCCAACCGGAAGTGGGGCCGGGCAGCCGAACGGAGAGCGCTGACGCGATGGGTGACCGCCACACACACGAGCACGACCACGGTCAGGGCCATGACCCTGCTCACGGTCACGCTCACGGCCACGCCCATAGCGCCATCGGCGGTCATACGCGGGAGGCGGATCGGCGCACGCTCCTGATCGTGCTGGCCATGGCCGGCACGTTCATGTTCGTGGAGTTCGCGGGCGGCATCCTGGCCAACTCGCTGGCCCTGCTGGCGGACGCCGCCCACATGCTGACCGACGTGGCGGCCATCGTCCTCGCGCTGCTCGCGTTGCGGTTCGCGAGCCGGCCCGCCACGCCGGCGAAGACGTACGGGTACTACCGGATGGAGATCCTGGCGGCGCTGATCAACGGCGTCGTGTTGATCGTGCTCTGTATCTTCATCATCCGGGAGGCGTGGGAGCGGTTCCGGGAACCGGTCGAGGTGGGTGGCGCGCTCATGCTGGGCGTCGCCAGCGCCGGGTTCACGGTCAACCTGATCATGGCCTTCCTGCTCCATCGATCGGCGGGCGAGAGCCTGAACCTGCGCGGCGCCTACCTCCACGTGCTGGGCGACCTGCTGGCGTCTGTGGGCACCATCACGGCAGCCCTGGTCATCCTGTACACGGGGTGGTGGGTGGCGGACCCGTTGATCTCGGTCGTCGTGGCCGTGCTGATCCTGATCAGCAGCTACAAGCTGGTGCGGGAGTCTGTGGACATCCTCCTGGAAGCCGTCCCGGCCCACCTTGACGTCGGGCAGATCTGCCGCTCCATCGAGGACATTCCCGGCGTCGAGCGCGTCCATGATCTCCACGTCTGGACGGTGACCAGCGGATATTTCGCCATGAGCGGGCACGCGATGATCGATGACCTGGAGCGAAGCCAGGCCGTCCTGGCGGAGATCCACAGGCGCATGCACGAAGACTTCGGGATTCGCCACGTCACCGTCCAGATCGAGGAACGGGCCCGATACAAGATCTCGAGCGCACGCCGCGGCGGGACCGAATGAGAGGTGCAATGGAGAAGATCGAGGTACGGACGGCGGAACGGGAGCAGATGGTGGACATCACCGAGGCCGTCCAGGCGAAGGTCGCGGCAGCGGGCGTATCGAGCGGGGTGGCTCACCTCTGGTCCATGCACACCACGTGCGGCATCACGGTCAACGAGGGCGCGGACCCGGACGTCCAGCGTGACATCGTCACCACGTTGCGCCGTCTCACGCCCCGTGAGGGGGACTACCGCCACGCCGAGGGCAACTCCGACTCCCACCTCAAGACCCTCTTCGTCGGACCGGGTGAGATGCTGCTGATCGATGGGGGCCGGCTGGTCCTGGGCACCTGGCAGCGGGTGTTCCTCGCGGAATGGGACGGCCCGCGAACGCGCGAGGTGGCGATCCTGGTTCGTTGAACGGGACGCAGGCATGAAACTCTCGGGCGCCTCATCGGTATCAAGGCGGCTGTCGAGAGAAACGCCTCAACGCCCGGATCATGCTTCGTAACGTCGCCATCATCGCCCACGTCGACCACGGGAAGACGACCCTGGTGGACCAGATGCTTCGTCAGGCGGGGACCTTCCGCCAGAACCAGCAGGTGGCGGAGCGCGTGATGGATTCGAACCCGCTGGAGCGGGAGCGCGGCATCACGATCCTGTCGAAGAACGCCTCCATCCGGTGGGGCGCCCACAAGATCAACATCGTGGACACGCCGGGCCACTCGGACTTCGGCGGGGAGGTCGAGCGGATCCTGCGCATGGTGGACGGCGTGCTGCTGCTGGTGGACGCGTTCGAGGGGCCCATGCCCCAGACGCGGTTCGTCACGCGCAAGGCGCTGGCCCTCGGACTCCGCCCCGTGGTGGTGATCAACAAGGTCGATCGCACCGATGCGGACCCGCTCCGCGTCCACGACGAGGTGCTGGAGCTGTTCATGGAGCTCGAGGCCTCCGACGAGCAGCTGGACGCCGCGTTCCTCTACGCGTCCGCCCGTGACGGCTGGGCGACCCGCGCGCTCGAGGATCCGAAGGAGGACCTCCGGGCCCTCCTGGACACGATTTTGGAGGCGGTGCCGGCGCCGCCGTCGGATCGGGACGGGGCGTTCCAGCTCCTGGTGTCCACCATCGACCACTCCCCCTACCTGGGCCGGCTCGCCATCGGCCGGATCGAGCGGGGCGCGTTGCACGTGGGCGACACCGTCGTCCTGCTGGACCCGAAGGCCGAGCCGACCGCGGATCCCCGCACCGGCCGGGTCGTCAGGATCTTCACGTTCGAGGGGCTCGAGCGGGCGGAGGTCGAGACCGCGGGAGCGGGCGAGATCGTGGCCATCGCGGGGATCGAGGGGGTCGAGATCGGCGCGACCCTGGCCGACCCGGCGCACCCGGATCGCCTGGCAGGCATCTCGGTCGAAGAGCCCACCGTCTCCGTCGACTTCGTCGTCAACAGCTCCCCCCTCGCGGGCCGCGAGGGGAAGTACGTCACGAGTCGGCAGCTCCGGGACCGGCTCTACAGGGAGCTGGAGCGGAACGTCGCCCTCCGCGTCGAGGACACCGCCTCGCCGGATACCTTCACCGTGTCCGGTCGCGGCGAGCTGCACCTGGGCATCCTCATGGAGACGATGCGGCGCGAAGGCTACGAGTTCGCCGTGTCCCGGCCCAGGGTCATCACACGGGCGGGCGATGACGGCAGCATGCTCGAACCGTACGAGGAGGTCATCGTCGATGTCCCCGAAGCCTTCGTCGGCACCGTCATCGAGGGATTGGGCAAGCGGAAGGGCGAGCTGATCGAGATGCGCGCCGGCGCTGGCGGCCTCAACCGACTGGTCTTCCGGATCCCCGCACGCGGGCTGTTCGGCTACCGCAACGACTTCCTCACCGATACCCGTGGAGAGGGCGTCATGCACCACCGGTTCCTGGAGTGGGGGGCGTGGGCCGGAACCATCAAGCGCCGGGAGCGCGGTGTCCTGGTCAGCATGATCGAGGGGACGTCCGTCGCATACTCCCTGTTCAACCTCCAGGAGCGAGGCACTCTCTTCATCGAGCCGGGCGTCCCGGTCTACGAAGGGATGATCGTCGGGGAGCACGCCCGGCCCGGTGACCTGGACGTCAACGTCGCCAAGGGAAAGAAGCTGACGAACATCCGGGCCGCCAGCGCCGACGAGAACATCCTGCTCGAGCCGCCCCGTCGCCTCGGGCTCGAGCCGGCGCTCGAGTTCATCGCCGATGATGAGCTCGTCGAGGTCACCCCCTCCGCCGTCCGCCTGCGAAAGCGGCACCTCAAGGCCCACGAGCGCAAGAAGGCCGCCCGGTCGGCCTGACCGACCCTCGGCGCGATCCGTCCCACACAAGCCTTGACACGCCCCCGAGGTGGGGTTATTTGGGCCGCGAGGGGAACGGTTCGTGCGCGTCCCGCGCCAGCCCGCGCCCGCCAGGGGTCACTCAGCCTGAAGGAGGTCCGTCACATGCCCGCATTGCTCGCCTCGACGAAGTCCCACGACCTCGACGAGGAGCTCCTCTTCCTCGCCTTCGATGACAGCGACGACGACGTCGAAGACGAAGATTGGGATGACGAAGAAGACTGGGATGACGACGACTGGGACGACGACGAGGAGTGGGACGACGACGAGGACTGGGAGGAGGACGAGGACTGGGAGGAAGAAGAGACCTGAGTCCAACGGGAAGCGGGGGTTGATCACCGGGGCCATCGTTTCTAGCTTTCCCAGACGCGGCTTCGGCTATCATCCCGGGCGGTGCGAGCCCGACCGGGCGGTGAGGACCGTCGCAGGTTGACGGATTGGGCTGGAACCGCTAGACTAATGGACTGAACGGCGCCGACGTTTGGCGCCGTTTGTGTCGCTGATTGAAAACCGAGGTGTTTGTTCGTGTGGGCCCTGAGAGCCACGAGGCACTGCGTCTTCGTGGTAGGGTTCAAGGAA
>CAYXJH010000333.1:0-4082 GCA_964465415.1 uncultured Gemmatimonadaceae bacterium | reverse complement strand
GAGAGCCTGGTCGATCACGCACGTCCGTATGAGCGCTGGCTCCGGGCCGAGCTCCTGCTGGAGACCGGGAGGGCAATGGAAGCGCTCCGCTGGTACGCCACGTTCCCCGACCCGACGGCCCGCGACCTCGCGTACCTGGCCACTTCCCACCTCCGGCGCGCCGAGATCCTCGAGGCCGTCGGCGACCGGGATCAGGCCGCCGTCCACTACCGGCGCTTCATCGACCTCTGGACCGATGCCGACCCGGCGCTCCAGCCCGACGTGTCGCGGGCGCGCGAACGGCTGAGCAGGCTCACATCGCGTTGAAGCTCAAGGAGCGGGCTCGTCGTTCTCGTCGGATCGCAGGGCCAACCCAGCACGGGGCCTCGAGGTGCCGACCGCGTGATGGGTTGGCACCCCGGGTCAGCCGCCCCCCGACTCCACGGCATACGAGGCCACGCGCCACCCTCGCGTCCCCTCGTTCACCATCAGCACGATCTCCCGGACCATCCCCGCGCGCGTGCACTCGCACTCGAACCGAAGCCGGACGTATTCGCCGGGGGGGACGCCCTCCGGGTCCGTGACCTCAAGGCTGCCCATGAGCTGCCGCGACGTCGGATCGCCGCTCTTTTCCCGGTAGTCCGCGGCCCGTCGTGCCCACTCGCCCCGCGTCACGGCCGCCTGGAACACGCGAGCCGCCTGGTCCCAGCTTCCGGCAAAATCGCGGGAATCCAGGAGAACGAGCCAGGAGCCCGCGGCTCGCCAGACCTCCGGACCCTGCGCCGCGGCCGGGCTGGGGGCCGACGCGGTCACTATGGCGGCAAGCCACACGAGAAGGACGGGCGAGAACAGGGTACGACAGATTCGGTGACACATGGGGCCACCTCATGTGAAGGCGGGGCTTCACTGGAAATATGGCGATTCGGCCACGACTCGGACAGAGGAACGAAATGCACACCCGTTCGAGGCGGGCGGCGGACGTTCGCGCAGCCGTTGTGAGCTTTTCCCCCGCTGCGGACCCACGGAAAACCCGGAAGAGCAAAAAAAAAACCGCCCCACAGCGCGCCGAAACGCACCGTGGGGCGGGGCGTGGCCCTGCTAGACCGCGTGGACGTTCTCCGCCGCCGGGCCCTTCTGGCCCTGGACGACCTCGAACTCCACCCGCTGGCCCTCGGCCAGCGTCTTGAAGCCCTCGGCCTGGATGGCGCTATGGTGGACGAAGCAGTCCTTGCCCCCGTCCTCCGGCGTGATGAAGCCGAAGCCCTTCTGATCGTTGAACCACTTCACGGTTCCCGTTGTACGCATGATGCCGTGCCCTTCCTCTGGTGCCTCGGGGTGCGGTATCTCCGTACCTCGCGAACTCACCGCCTCTGGCGCCAACTAAAAAGACCCGGGCGGTCGTGCCCAGGTCCTGTTCGTTGCTGGTACCGGCTGTGGCCGGTCTGTATCGCCGTGTACCGAAGCTCGCCGTACCAGCGCCGGAAGTCAAGGCCGGCGGAAGTCCTGCCCGGGTCACCGGGGCGGACGTCGGTTGACCGTGCGACCCGGCTGCCATAGACTCCCAAAGCGCGCCGTGGCGCTCCGTTCCCCTCGGGCGGCGAGGCTTGCCGACCCTCCGACGTCCGCCTGCCCTGATTTCCGCGAGGGCCATGAAGCACTCTACCATCCGCACGTTTCTCCGCGAGCTTCGACGCCGGCGAGTGTACCGTGTCGCCGTCGTCTACATCGTCGTGGGTTGGGGCATGCTCCAGCTCGGCAACGTGGTGGTCGAGCCGCTGCGCCTGCCCGAATGGACCATGTCCATGATCATCGTGCTCCTGGTCCTAGGCTTCCCCGTGGCCATGATCCTGGCCTGGGCGTTCGAGATCACGCCCGAGGGGGTCCGTCGCACGGAGCCGGTGGCCGCCGCCGGGCCGCCGCCGGCCGCGAGGTTGGGAGCGGGGCGCAGCCGGGCGGCCTACACGGGGGTCGGCATCCTCATCGGCATCGTGGCGATCGGGGCGTATGCGTACCTGCAGGACGGTCCGGCGCCGAGCGATGGGGACGACACGGAAGCCGACGCCGTCCGGTCGCTCGCCGTGCTCCCGTTCGCCAACGCCAGTCCCGACGCCGAGGACGAGATCTTCGCCGACGGGATGACGGATGACATCCTCACTCAGCTGGCCGTGGTGCCTGATTTCTCGGTCATCAGTCGGACCACCACCATGCGCTACCGGGGCAGCGACCTGAGCGTACGCGACATCGCGGCGGAGCTGGACGTGCAGTATGTCCTGGAAGGCAGCGTGCGGCGGGCGGGCGACCAGGTCCGGATCACCGCGCAGCTCGTGGACGGCCGGACGGACCAGAACTTGTGGGCCGAGACCTACGACCGGCGGCTCCGCGACATCTTCAGAGTCCAGACCGACATCGCTCGCGCCATCGTCGAAGCGCTGGAAGCCCGGCTTTCCAGCGGCGTGGCGGCCCGCATGGACCGGGCGCCCACCGACGACATGGAGGCCTACGACCTGTTCCTCCTCGGCCGGCAGAACTTCTACAACTACGACCTTGCGGGCACGGAGCGCGCCATCGAGGCCCTGCGCTCGGCGCTGCAACGGGACCCCGGCTTCACGCAGGCCCGGGCGTGGCTCGGGCGGGCGTACGTGAGCTACGCCTACAACCATGGGGCCGGCGATGCGTGGGCGGACTCGGCCGTGGCCATGGGCCGACAGGCCGTGGCCGAGCAGCCGGACCTGCCCGACGCACACGCCGCCTTCGGTACGGCCCTGGTCACCCGTGGACGATTCTCCGAAGGGGAAGTCGCCTTGGAGCGGGCCATCGAACTCAATCCCAACGACTGGGCTGCCATGGCGAACCTCGGGCTCGCCTACGGCCACCGCGGTCGGCAGGATGAGGCCATCCGCCTCACGCGATTGAGTCTGCGGCGAGATCCGGCCCGCTCCTTCATCGCGTACAGCAACATGGCCTCGTATCTCGGGCAGCTGGGACTGTGGGAGCGGGCCGAGGAGATGGTCCAGCGAGCCCTCGAGCTCCGCCCCGATTACGCCCATGCCTACCACATCCTGGCTGGTGTCCACCTCCATTTCGGCCGACACGCCGAGGCCCTCGCCCTCGCGGACCGGCTGGCCCGGGATCGCTCGCCGCGGACGGCGATGTTCGGCGGCCAGCTTCTGGTCCGGGCCGGCGAGGTAGAGCGGGCGAGGGAAGTACTGGCGACGGTCTACGAGCGGAACCCTGCGGCCGTCAGCGACTACCTCGCCGGTGTCCTGTACGCCTACACCCTCGACCAGACCGGCGAGTCCGAGCAGGCCCGGGCCATCCTGGCCGAGACCGAGAGGTACGCCCGCGCGCGGATCGATGGCGGAGATCAGGCCCCGAACCTGCCCTATGCCCTGGCCGGCATCCACGCTCTGCGTGGTGAGTCCGACGCGGCGTTCCATTGGCTGGATGAGTCTATCCGCGCGGGATGGTACGGCGCCGTGCTCACCGTCGACGATCCGCTCCTGGATAATCTTCGGGACGATCCCCGGTTTCCGGCAGTCCTGGAGCGCCTCGAGGACTCCATCTCGCCCATGCGGGCCCGAGTCGAGCGGGAGGGTTTCTAGCTGCCAGCGCGTCGCGCCCGGGAGACTTCATGGTAGGCACGAGCACGACCGTACCTGGGTCGCCGGTCCGGATGTTCGGGTTCTGGTCGATCTCGCGCTGCATCATGGGCAGCCGGATGCCCAGGTCCGACATGCGGCGGCCTTCCAGGAACAGGATCTCCTGCCTGGCCAGGTGGAACGCGTGCCAGGTCTCGTCGGGGTCCGTCAGCGCCAGGATGCTGTCGGCGTCCAGAGACGTGCCGGAGATGGTGGGCACAGGGAGGGGCAGGCCGGGGCGGTCCAGGACGAGGCCGGCGCGAAACGGGCTCTCCGGGTCGGCACGCACCAGGATCTCCGAGCTCCTGGGCCGCGGCGTGAGGTCGTCGTTGTAGCGGGGGTCGTGATCGGTGAAGGCGGTCGTCTCCCGGCTCGCGGCCAGCCGAATGGCGTCGGCGAGGTGGTCTCGAGCCGCCCCATCATCGTCGCCGGCGAGCGCCGCCTCGGCCAGGATCAGGTGCATCT
>CAYXJH010000332.1:0-4095 GCA_964465415.1 uncultured Gemmatimonadaceae bacterium | reverse complement strand
GGCATGGCGGGGTGCGAGGGCCCCACCGGGCCAGCCGGACCGCCGGGTCCCCCCGGCGAGGGCGCGCGGTTCACGCACATCGGCATCCTGGACGACAACGGGTGGGGCGAGGCGTTGCTACCCCTGGAGGCCGGGGACATCGATGATCCGCCGCTGCTGAGCTGCTACGTCGCCGATGACGTCTGGTACTGGTACGTCGTCAACACGGACTTCTCGAACGAGATCTACTGCCTGCTCGAGGAGGACCAGGGCCGGCTTTACGCGGTGCTAGATGCGCCGATCCTGGCCGGCTGGTGGTTCGCGCTCGTCGTCTACTACTGAACGCGCGGGCACGGACTCCACCTCGAACAGCGGCCAGGTCCCGGGCAGTCCCTTGAGCGCGTGCTCGCCGCGGGCGATCAGCTCGATGCCGGAGCCAACCACCAGGTCCCGGACCGTGCCCGATACCATGATCCCGCCGTGCTCGGCCTCGGCCATTACCCGGGCGGCCAGGTTCACCGCGAGCCCCGCCACCTCGTCCCCCACCAGCTCCACCTCGCCGGTGTGGAGGCCGGCGCGCATGGTAATGCCCAGCCCGGCCAGCGCCTCGGTCAGCCGGGCCGCGCACGTGACGCCGCGAGCGGGGCCATCAAAGCGGGCCAGGAAGCCGTCGCCCGTGTGGCGGATCTCGATCCCCCGGTACCGGCGCAGGTGTTCGCGGACGACGCGGTCGTGCTCGCGCATCAGGTCCCGCCACTCCGCGTCGCCCAGGCTCGCCGCCATCTCGCTGGAGTCGACGATGTCGGTGAACAGGATCGTGGCCAGGACCCGGTCCAGGGTCGGCTCTGCCTTCGTCCCGGTCAGGAAGCGCTCGACCTCGTCCAGCAGGGCGGGGAAGTCACCCGTGTGGAAGGGATAGGAGTCGGCGCCGGGCAGCTCCACGAGCCGCGCGCCCGGAATCGACTCCGCGAGGTAGCGGCCGAACTCCACGCGGTGGTGGCGGTTGCCCGTCCGGTGGAGCACCAGCGTGGGAACGCGGATGCTCGGGAGGACGGACCGCACGTCGACCCGGGTGACCCACCGGTACGTGGCCGCCGACGCGCCCCGGGGCATGGACAGCCGCTGGTAGCGTACGTACCACTCGCGGAACCGCCGGTCGTGGGCCGCCGACGGCGCGGTCAACGCCAGCATCTCCGCCGTAACGCCCCAGTGCTGCTCGTACCGGTCCACCAGCCGCTCCCACGTCGATTCCGGCATACCGATGGGGTAATCGTCGTCCCGCAGCCAGCGGGCGAAGCTGTTGATCAGCACCAGCGCCGAGACCCGATCCGGCAGCGATGCCGCCAGCATGATCGCCATGGGACCGCCCTCCGTGTCCCCGATCACGGCGGCCCGCTCGATCCCCGCCGCGTCCAGCGCCGTTCGGGCGTCGTCCATCCACTGCTCGACCGTTGGGAGCGCCGCCAGCGGAACCGGGTCCGACACCCCCGACCCACGCTTGTCGAAGCAGACCACCCGGCTGAACGCCGCCAGACGGTCCAGGTATCGGGCGAGGGACGGCTCCTCCCACATGACATCCAGGTTCTGGAGCCAGTTCGTCACCAGGATCACGTCGGGCGGGCCCTGGCCGAAGACCTGGAACGCCACGTAGCCGCCGTCCCCGGCCGCGTACCGGGTGTCCGGTCCCGGCGTCACCACGCTGACAGCATCCCCACGCTCCGATCGTTCGCGGTTGCGGCGAAGCTAGGATCCGGCGTTTGGTGCCGTCCTCGCGCCCCCCCTGAATTCGCTACTTATTGTGCGATTCGCGATCCCGTTTCCGAATGCCCAGGCCCTGGTGCTTCGTTCCCCGCCACCGGGCCCAGATCCGCGCGCCCGGCCGCGCTCACCCCGCCACGCGCTCCTCGGCCTCCTTGTCGTCGGCCTCCTCGTCGTCGGCCTGCTCCAGCTCCAGCGGTAGCTCCACCTCCTCGCCCCAGATCCAGCGCTCGAACCACTGCCAGTTCTGCCAGAGCGCCGCCAGCTGCTCCTTCGGCTTGTTGATCCCGTGCCCGAACCCCTGGAACACCACCAGCTCCACCGGCACGCCCATGTCCTGGAGCCCCTGGTAGAGCATGTAGGCGTTGGGGATGGGGACGCGACGGTCCAGCTCGCCGTGCTGGATCAGTGTGGGCGTTGTCGCCTGGGTGATGTAGGTCATGGGCGACGTGGTGGCGTAGATCTCCGGGTCCTCCCACGGCGTCGCGCGCAGGTACTGCCGGGTGAACGGGTGGATGTCCGTGTTCACATAGTAGGTGACCCAGTCGCTGATGCCAGCGCCCACGCTGATGGCACGGAACCGGTCCGACGTGGTGGTGAGGAACGCCGAGATGTACCCGCCCTGGCTCCACCCCATGGCGCCCAGGCTGTCGGGATGGACCATGCCCCGTTCGATCAACGCGTCCACGCCGCTCAGCACGTCCCACGCGTCGCCCACGCCAAGGTTCCGCACGTTCAGCCGGCGGAAGTCCTCGCCGTAACCCGCCGAGCCCCGGTAGTTCGGCTCCAGGACCAGCGCGCCCCGGTTCAGCCACTGGAGGTGCGGGTAGACGTAGCCGCTGAGCGCCGATGGCACGCTGATCCCCGCCGGGCCGCCGTGGATCGTGACCAGGAGCGGATAGCGCCGCGACGGATCGTAGTCCGCGGGCTTCCGGAGCACCCCCTCGATGGTCGCGCCGTCCTCACTCGTCCACGTCACCACCTCGCTCGTCCCCAACGGCCAGTCCGCCAGCTGGGCCGACATGTCGGTCAGCCGCTGGCCCCGCCACCGGCGGGTGTCGGCCCGGTAGACCTCCGTGAGCGACGTCGGGTCCTCCCCGGTCATCGCCACCACGGTGCCATCCTCGCTGAAGGTCAGGCTCCAGACACTGACGGGCTCGGCCGGCAGCTCCCGGATCCGCCGCGTGGACGGGTCCAGCAGGAACGGCCGTCGCCGGACGCCCTGCCACGCGACAAACACGATCCCCTGCGGCAGCCACGCCACCGCGCCCACGTCCTCGTCGAACGACGACGTCAGAACCTCCGGCTCGCCGCCCGCCGCCGACACCCGGGCCAGCTCCCTGTTCAGGAAATAGTGCTGCGTGGTGTCCGGGTGGCCGGCGGCGAACAGAACCCACCGCCCGTCCGGCGACCATCGCGGCCCCCACTGCCCGCTCGGCTGCGACACCAGCGGCCGGACCGCGCCCGTCGCCACGTCCACCACCGAGATGTCCGTCCGGACCGACGAGTTGATCAGCGGGTCGGGACTGTGGTCGAACGCGATCGCCGTACCGTCCGGCGACCACTCGAACGACCCCACCGTGAACGCCTCCACCTCCGGCTCGCCCGTCACGCGCCGCGGCTCCGGCGGCGTCGTCGACCGTGGGTCGAAATCAACGATCCAGAGGTGCGTCATCCGGTACTCCTGGTCCTCCACGGCCCAGCGGCCGTACGCCTTCTCCCGCGCCTTCGATTCCCGTGACTCCGGCTCGGTCCGCGAGATGGCCAGCCGCGACCCGACCGGCGACCACGCGTACCGGCTGACGCCCCCCTCCACCCCCGTCACTGCCACCGCCTCGCCACCGCCCATGGGCAGAGCATGGACCTGCGTCCCATCACCGCGGTCCGCCAGAAACGCCAGCCACCGACCGTCCGGCGACCACGCCGGCGCCGTGCTCGAGCCGTCCGCGGTGCGCGTCACCTGCACCGGCTCCCCGGCCCCCTCCCGCCACAGCCAGATCTCCGTGTCGAACCCGTTCTCGTCCCAGTCCGTCGACCGCTTGGTGAACGCCACCGCCCGACCGTCCGGCGCCATGGCCGGCGAGCCCACATGTCGGAGCGACAACACATCGCTGAACGATGGCGTCTGCGCGGCCGTCTGCGTGGGGGCCTGCGCGCCCGCTATCGCGGGGGCCACGGCGAGGCCAGAGAGCAGCCCCGGAACGAGGATGCGCACGGGCAGGGAAACCCGGCGAGGCCGGCGGTGATGGGTCGTGACGTTCATTGCACCATGAAGTTCGGGTGGTGTTGCGACGGACCGGGCCAACCTTGTTGAGACAGTCCGGACACGTCGAGGGTTGCACGTCGGGCGTGATGTCC
>CAYXJH010000331.1:0-4132 GCA_964465415.1 uncultured Gemmatimonadaceae bacterium | reverse complement strand
GCCACCGCGAGGCGCGGCTGCGCCACCTCGGACGTCGCCTCCACGGCGTTCCGAATCACGTTACGGAACGCGCGGAGCAACGAGTCGTAATGCCCCAGCACCACCGGGAGGTCCGCTTCGATCGACAGGTCCACCACCGTGTGCGGCGGGACATCGGTCTCGATGAGAGAGCGGAGCATGTCGCCCACATCCACGTCCGTCCTGGGCCCCTCCGGCGGGCGCCCGAGGGCGCTGAACTGCGCCGCCAGCTCTTCCAGTCGGCGCACTTCCTGATCGACCACCTCCGCCACTTCACCGGCTGCCGTGTTGCCGTCGCGGCGCCCGAGCCGCTCCAGCCGGTGGGCCGCGAGCCGAAGGGGCGTGAGCGGGTTCTTCATCTCGTGCGCGACACGGCGCGCCATCTCGCCCCATACCCGCAGCCGCTCCGCGGCGATGGCTCGCTGCTGCGCCAGCACGAGCTCCGCCGCCGCAGCCCTGAGCGCGTGGTCCAGAACCGCCACCTCGCGGACCGGTCGGCCGGTGGCCGGCGGAAGGGGCTCTCCGCGGCCCAACCGATCCGCCAGCAGCACGAGGTTCCGGATCGGCCGGGCCAGCTCACGCGCCAGCCGGCGACTCGCTGCCGCGGACAGGATCACGAGCATGATGGCCACGCCCAACGCCAGCCAGGGCAGCGTGTCGCTGAAGCGCTCGCCCAGGAACGCCCACCGCCGGGCCTGTGTAAGGGAGGCAGACAGCTCGGCCCGGTGCGCGGCGAGGGCATCGGAGAGGACAGGATCCGCTCCGGGCTCGGCCAGCTCCATGACCACGCGTCCGCTGGCCGCCACGTCCTCCCACGGGCCGAGCGCGCCGGCCAGGCCGAGGGACGTGCCGACAGCCCACGCGCCAGCGGCAAGGAGGATCAGTGCCGGCACCAGAGTGAGGAGGAGCATCCAGCCGAAAAGACGTCGCTCCAGGGTGCGTTCCCGGAACGATGGCGCGGCGGGCGGACGGGACAAACGTGTTGACAATGCGTCCGGACCGGTTCTAACGTTGCGTGCCGGCACTCGCCGGCCTCTCCCCTTACAGATGTACCGGCCCCGGGACGGCTCCGGACGTATGGCCTGGCACGGTTCCGGCCATGTGGAACGTAGATGCGGCGCCCGGGCGTATCAAGTCAGAACGGAAGGGAGGGGACACGTGATCCTGCCGAACGTACGCGCGTCATTCGGACGCGCCGAGGCCGCGTCGGTTGTCCGGCTGCTTGCCGGTGGGGACGACCGCGCCCGTGCGAAGGTGGATGACCGCCTCCGGGACGAAGGGCTCGATTCCCTGCTCGACGACCCTCGCACGCTGAACGCGGCGCTCACCGCGGATCATAGCGCGCCGAGCACGCTGGTCTTCTACCTCCTGGTTCGGCACGCGCTGCTGGAGAGCGGCGTCGACGACCGCACCCTGGCCGATTACATCAGTGCCATCCTCATCGAGTTCGGGAACGACGACCGGGCATACCGCATGGATACCGCCGAGCCCGAGCGCTTCCATTACCTGGTCGACCTCGTGGCGGCCATGGACTCGCCCGACGGCCGCCGCCAGTTCCTGCTGCGAGCCCACCTGGGCAACTACGCCCTGTGGCTGAGCGGGATCTTCCCGGACTACGTGACCGCTCGCGTCCACCGGCGAGGCGCGCCGGGCCTGGAATACTTCGAGGCCATGGGCGCCACAGGCTATCGGCTGGCCGCCGACACCCGGGTGGCATCCGATCACGGGCTGGACGACCTGTTCCGAACCGCCGCCGACACGTTTCCCGAGCTCAGGATCGCATTGAACCGGGTCGCGGACCGCTACCTGTTCCCTTCCAGCAAGGGCGCGGTCGACCGTCTACTCCGCCAGATCTCGGACTCGTTCGACAGCCGATAACCGGAAGCCACACCCACCGCAGAAGCGCCAGTGTGGCCGCGCCTCCGCCCCGCATCGGCAGAGCCGGACGACGCGCCCGCCACAGAGCGGACAGAACTTGTGGCCGCGGCTCAACGCCGCCCGGCACGCTTTGCAGGCTGGAGCATCGTCGCTGAGCAGCGTGAGCAGGGGCCGCACCTCTTCCAGCGTCGTCAGACCAGATTCCACCTTGGCCCAGGCGTCCAGCGGCAGAGGCGTCATGCCTGCCGCATTCGCGGCCTCACGGATGGCATCGACCGGGGCTGCGGTCAGGATCAGCTCCCGGATCGCGCCGTCCACGCGCAGAAGCTCGAAGATCCCGACCCGTCCCCGGTACCCGGTGCCACCGCACCGGTCACAGCCCACCGCCTTCGGCAGGTGGGTGAGCATGGGCAGACCGAACTCCTGGACGTCGTCGCCCGAAGCGGGTACGACGGTCCCGCAATCGGAGCACAGTCGCCGGACCAGGCGTTGCGCCAGCACGCCCACCAGCCCTCCGGCCACCAGGTATCGGGGGGCTCCCATCTCCACCAGTCTCGACACGGCTCCAGGGGCATCGATCGTGTGGAGCGTGGACAGTACGAGGTGGCCGGTCATGGCTGCCGCCAGTCCCACCTCCGCCGTTTCACGATCCCGCATCTCGCCCACCATGATCACGTCCGGATCCTGACGAAGGACCGACCGGAGCGCTGCCGCGAACGTCAACCCGGCCCGCGGCTGGACCTGGACCTGGGTGAGCCCATCCAGCCGTCGCTCCACCGGATCCTCCAGCGTGATGATGTTGCGCCCGTCCCGATCCCGGGACTCGAGCACGGCGTAGAGCGTTGTGGTCTTCCCGCTCCCGGTCGGTCCCGTCACCAGGAACAGCCCGTGCTCGCGGGTCAGGGCAATGGTAAGGCTGCTCGCGAGCGGCGGGTCCAGGCCGAGCATGTCCAGCGAGTGGCGGCCGTCCCGCGCGTCCAGCAGGCGAAGGACCACCTTCTCACCCTCACCCGCCGGTAGCGTGCTGACCCGGAGCTCGACCCGTCGGCCGGCAGCGGTCACCCCACTCCGTCCGTCCTGGGGCCGACGTTTCACCGCGATATCGAGCCCGGCCATGATCTTGATCCGCGACGTGACCGCCGCGCCCGACTCCGCGGGCAGGTCCAGGATCCGCCGCAACACGCCGTCTACCCGTGCCCGAACGACGACGCCGTTCGAACCCGGCTCGATATGCACATCACTCGCGCCACTGTTCACCGCCCGCTCCAGGAGGAGATTCACCAGCGCGATGATCGGCGGTGCCTCCGAGGCGTGGCGAAGAACATCGGTCCCCGCGTCGCCGACCTCGGTGGCCGGGCCCTTGCCGGCGCCCAATCGCCCGAGGACCCGGCGAACCGCCTCCTCCCCATAGGCCTCCATGTGCGCCCGGTCGATGGCATCCGGGGCCGCCACGACTGGCTCGGCTCTCCGACCCGTACGGAACTGGAGATCGTCGATGGCTCCTCCGTCCAGCGGGTCCGCCATGGCGACGCGCACGCCGCGGGTCGTCAGCGTGAGCGGGATGAGTCGGAGCCGTAGCGCAAGCGGGCGAGGAACCAGGGCCAGGGCGTCCGGTTCGGGGCGCAGGGGCGCCGGCGCGTACTCGAGGCGTAGCTGATCGGCCAGCGCCCGCCCCACGGCTCCAGGGTCCGTGCCGTGACGGATCAGGATCATCCCGATCCGCTCGCGCGTCTCCCGCTGCTCATCGAGCGCGGCCGCCACCTGCGCCTCGGTCACCGCGCCGCTCTGGACCAGAAGCCGTCCCAGCATTGTAGCCATGCGCGAGGATGGCGGGCGGAACGGGGCGCCGGAATGTCGGGACGGGTCGACGTCGATACCCAAGGAACCACCCGTGACGCACCGGGCTCCGCGCGATACTCTTCGGCACAACCAGAGGATGGCCAGTGATCGAGATCGAAGCGGTCGGAAAGACATACGGGACGCACAGGCAGCCCGTCCACGCCCTGCGCGGCGTGTCACTTTCCATCGGGCCCGGCGTGTGGGCGGTGGTTGGACCGAATGGCGCGGGGAAGTCCACGTTGTTCGGGGTCACGCTCGGCTTCCTCCGGCCTTCGACCGGCTCGGTTGCGATCGCGGGACTCGCACCGCGGCGCTACCTGCGGCGGCACGGCGCGGGGTACCTTCCCGAGCGCTTCCGGCTGCCTCCGGAGTGGCCCGTGCGCGCCGCCATGCGGAC
>CAYXJH010000330.1:0-4155 GCA_964465415.1 uncultured Gemmatimonadaceae bacterium | reverse complement strand
TGCGCGGGTGCCGAAGCCGGCGGCCGTGCGCGGCATCTACGTCGGCTCGTGGCCGGCCGGGAGCGAGCGCCGGATCGAGAGCCTGATCCGTCTGGCGGACGAGACCGAGATCAACGCGTTCGTGGTCGACATCAAGGAAGCCCTCGGCGAGGTGAGCCACCGGACTGGGGTGCCCCTGGCCCGTCACGTCGGCGCGGACCGCAACCCGGCGATCGGCGACCTGCGCGGGCTGGTCGCCCGTCTCCGGGACCATGGCATCTATCCCATCGCCAGGATCGTGGTGTTCAAGGACCCGCTGCTGGCGCAGGCGCGACCGGACTGGTCGATCCGGCGCGGGGACGGGTCCCTCTGGGCGGACGACAAGGGGGTACACTGGGTCGATCCGTTCAACCGCGAGGTGTGGGACTACAACGTCGAGCTGGCCCGGGAGGCCATCGCCCTGGGCTTCAGCGAGGTCCAGTGGGACTACGTTCGCTTTCCCGACGTGCCCGGCTCGTACCTGCGGGATGCGATCTACCCGGCGCGGGAGGGTCAGACCATGGCGGCCGGGATCCGGGAGTTCGTGATCTACTCCCGAGAGCGGCTGGCGGACCCGGACGTCCCGATCACCGCGGACGTGTTCGGGATCACCACGTCGGCTCAGCGGGACGTGGGGATCGGTCAGCTGTGGGAGAAGCTGGCGGACGTGACGGACGCGCTCCTCCCGATGGTCTACCCGTCGCACTATCCACGGGGCACCTGGGGGCACCCCGTCCCCAACGCGGCGCCGTACCAGGTGGTGAAGCGGGCGCTGGACGATGGTGTGCGACGGTCGGAGGCCATTCCCGACGCGGCCATCATCCGGCCCTGGCTCCAGGCGTTCACGCTGGGGCGGCCGCCGTACGGGCCGCGGGAGATCCGCGCCCAGATCCAGGCCACGTACGACGCCGGCCTGACGGAGTGGATCCTGTGGAGCCCGAGCGTGCGCTACCCCCGAGAGGCGTTCGCGACCCCCGACGGCGACGAGCCGTGGCTGGGCGACCTGCGTGCCCCGGTGGCCCTCCCCGCCGCCGATGGCGACGCGGATGATCGGCGCACCGACGGCCCGCTGGGCAGCCCGCAGGTCGACGACGTCTAGCCGGCGGCCAGCCCCACCAGGCGGACCAGCTTGAGGGCGTTCGTGGACGTGGCGACGCCCTCACGCAGCTGGTAGTCGAACGTCATGGGCGGCTCGTGGCCCTCGGGGTGGATCGTCTCCCGGAAATGGACCGGCCGGACCGTGGAGGCCAGCGGCTCGGTGACGGCCAGCTCCAGGTCGTGCGTCGATATGGCGCCGATCGCCGGCCGGCGGAGCAGATGCCCCAGGACCTCACGGACGGCGACCTGGCGCTCCGCCGTATTGGTGCCGTGCAGGATCTCATCGAGCAGGTAGAGAAGGATCCGCCCCCCGCCCGCGGCCTCCGCCGCATCGGCTGCATCGACCACCCGCTTGAGCTGTTGCAGCTCGGCCATGAACAGGGACACCCCACGCTCCAGCGAGTCCTCCACTCGCATGCTGGTGCGGACATCCAGCGGCGGGATCCGGAGCCGACGGGCGCACACGGGTCCGCCCGCCAGGGCAAGCACCGCGTTGACGCCGACCGCCCGGAGCAGCGTGCTCTTTCCGGACATGTTCGAGCCGGTCACCATGAGGAATGTGCCGGGGGGACCCACATCCACATCGTTCGGCACGCGGTCGGTGGCCGTGAGCAGCGGGTGCGCCAGCGACTCCGCCACGAACCGGTCGCCGGCGGGCGCCAGCTCCGGCATGATCCAGCCCGGCTCGTCCAGCGGGGTGGCGGCGAGGGCGGCGGCGGCATCGATCTCCGCGACGTGCTCGATCCAATCCCGGACGTGGCGGCCCGCCCGTGTCTGCCAGCGCTCGAGCCCCCACAGCACGTGGATGTCCCACAGCGTGACCATATGGAGGATCACGTAGAAGAGACCGGTGTGCCGGAACTCGGCCAGCTCCGTCAGCCAACCGAGCCGTTCCAGCTCCTGCCGCGCATCGCACTCCCCGGTCAGCCCTACGTGGATCTCCCGCAGCGGCTCCGCGATGAACTGCTGCGTCTGGATCCGCTCCACGAGGCCGGCGAAGTCACGCAGCCTGGCATCGCCCAGCGATGCCCGGTCCAGCAGCCCTCGGACGGGCCTCCGGACCCG
The DNA here is from genome assembly GCA_964465415.1 of uncultured Gemmatimonadaceae bacterium. GTDB lineage: Bacteria > Gemmatimonadota > Gemmatimonadetes > Longimicrobiales > RSA9 > SLCC01. Next base: position 1,974 of record CAYXJH010000330.1, on the reverse strand, counting down.
CATCGCCAGTAGAATCCCCAGGATCAGGGGGATCAGCCACCACGCACCCGCCACCACGCCATCGATCTGGAGCGCCAGCATAGTCAGGGTCGCGGCCGGGATGAGCCGGGCCAGCCAGCGGACGACGGGGCGCTGCTTAAGCCATGGCCCGTTCTCCGCCCACTCCAGGAACTCGTCCAGCGCGCGCCGATCGGGTGAGCCCGCCAGGCGGCCCGCGACCTGGAGCTTCTGGCGGAAGTCGAGCATCGGAATCAGCTCCGCCACCGCCTCCTGACGACGCCGCGCTGCCTCGATCGGCGTGGGCCGCGTGAGCCATGCGTGAAGCCGCTCCCGGCCCACCCCCGTCCCTGTGGTCGATAGCAAGCGAACGACCGAGGCCGGCCCGAAGACGTCCAGGTCGTGCGCGTAGGGGTGGCCGCCGGGGCCCCGGTCAGGGACGGTCGGCAGACGGTCCCACTCCCGCCCGATGCGGGCCAGCCCCTCATCGTTGACCGCCGCCAGCTCCGCGGCGCGCCGCTCACGTGCCGTCAGCCGGGAATGGACCACGATCAGACCGAAGAACCCGACCAGCGCCAGCCCGAACACGCCCAGGGCGATGGCGCCCGTCTCGGGCCGGATCTCGGCCCAGACCAGCGCGCCCACTCCGACCACGAACGCGATCAGGCGGAGGTTGGAGACTTGGCCGGCGCGCGCCGAGAGGGCGTCGCGGTCGGCCCGCGCTCCATCGCGCCGCCTTCGGTATCGCTCAGCGGCCGAATCCCGCTTGGCCGCGGGCGCTTCCTGTGCTGCTATCGTGTCCGGTCCCGTCAAGGGCGCCTCGCCTGCGTGACCCGCCCCGGATTCAGCGTTGCGCTGCCGCGACCTGGGGCTTGTGGAAAAGGAATCCCTGGGTCAGGTGGACGCCGATCTGTTTCACGGTCTCGAACTCCTCGCGCCGCTCGACTCCCTCCGCCACGACCATCGCGCCGTGGTTCTCGGCGAATCCCACCAGCGTCTCCACCAGGTTCTGTTTCAGGAAATTGGTGTCGATGTTCGAGATTAGCGAGATGTCGAGCTTGATGTAGTCCGGGCTGAGGTTGGCGATGGAGCCGAGCCCGGCATACCCGCTGCCCGCATCGTCCACGGCGAAACGGAAGCCGCGCTCCCTGAATAGCTTGATGTATTCCTGGAACTGCGGGTAATCCCGGATGGCGGTCCGCTCGGTGATCTCGAGCACGATGCGGTCCGGATCGTCGGCGCCCAGCGATTCCGGCGTCAGGTCACGAAACTCGGGGTCGTTGAAGTCGTGGGGGTCCACGTTCAGAAAGAGGTACTGCCCGTCCCGCAACCCGTCCTTGATCCCTTCCACGGCCCGCTTGCGCAGTAGCCGGGAGAGCTCCCAGAGCAGGTTCGCCTCGGACGCCACCTCCAGGAGCACCTCCGGGGACCGGAGCCCGCTACGCCGGCCCCGCGCCAGCGCCTCGTACCCGTAGATTTCCTCCGTCGCTGTCACGATGATCGGATGGTACTCCATGAAGACCGCGCCCTCACGGAGCAGGCTCTTCAGATCCGCGATCTTGCGACTCCGCTCCCACTCCTTCGCGCCGCGCGCGGCCTGGGATGCCTCCCGGATCCCGCGGTAGATCAACCGCTCCATGCGGATCTTCGGATTGCGGAACACGGTCGCCGCTCCGACATAGATCCCGCATAACGACGCGATGTCCTCCGAATGGTCCCGCTCCAGCCGCTGCCGCAGGTACGACTCCAGGTCCAGCGTCAGCTCCTTCAACGCCTTCTCCGGCTGCTCCGTCGACGGGCCCTGGGGTCGCTCGGTGATCAGGATGAAGTCGTCATCCCCGATGTGGCTCACCATCATCAGGTTCCGAGAGTCGGGATGGTGACGGCGATAGAACTCGCTTACGCCCGTGGCCGTCGACTCCAGCACGTCGTCCAGCTTCTGCCAGCCGTAGATCTCCTCGATCTTCTCGTACCAGA
>CAYXJH010000329.1:0-4167 GCA_964465415.1 uncultured Gemmatimonadaceae bacterium | reverse complement strand
ACGCTACGACGGAGGCCAGATGACGTCGGATATCCCCAGCGCGAAATCGATCCTCGACTGGCTGGAGCGCACGGGCACGCAGGAGACGATCGACGGGATGGCCCGCTACGCCATCCCGTCGGCCGGAGCGTTCGGCGTGCCGGTGGGCGAGCTGCGCAAGGAGGCGAAGCGGATCGGTCGGTCCCACGACCTGGCGCTGGCGCTCTGGGACATGGGCCGGTACGAGGCGCGCCTGCTGGCCGCGTTCGTCGACGAGCCGGCGCGCGTCACGGCGTCGCAGATGGATCGGTGGTGCGGCGAGTTCGACAGTTGGGCTGTCTGCGACACCGTGTGCTTCCACCTCTTCGACCGCGCGCCCGGCGCGTGGGGGAGGATCCGGCCCTGGGCGCGGCGGAAGGACGAGTTCCAGAAGCGCGCCGCGTTCGCCTTGCTCTGGGGCCTGACCGTTCACGACAGGGCTGCTCCCGACGACGCCTTCCTCGCCTGCCTCCCCGTCATCGAGGAGGCCGCGCTCGATGACCGCAACTTCGTGAAGAAGGGCGTGGACATGGCGCTGCGGGCCATCGGGAAGCGGAACGCGGCGCTGAACACCGCGGCCATCGCCACCGCCCAGCGGCTGGCCGGGTCCGACGATCCCGCGGCGCGCTGGGTCGGCCGCAAGACGCTGAAGGAGCTGACGGGTCCGGCGGTCCGCCACAGGCTCGGGAAGGCTGAGCTGGACGCGTAGCGAGGTTCCGAGCGTAACCACCCAATGAATCAGCCGGTCGGTATCACTCCGGTCCAGCGTCCGCCAGCGACGCGTCGGCACCCGACGGTTGTGTCCGCCGACCCGCCGTGGGTATGATCCCTCATGCGCCCCGAAGAGCTGACCCCGCGCCAGGCCGCCCGTGCCGTCGACGATGCCACGCTCCGCGACCTCGTCGAGCGGGAGTTCGCCGTGATAGGGCGCCGGCTGCTCCGGACCGACGGGCTGGACAAGAGCACGGGCCGGGCGGTGTACACCGATGATCTGGCGCTGCCCGGGATGCTCCACGGGCGAATCCTCCGATCTCCCCACGCCCACGCCCGCATCCTGTCCATCGACACGTCCGCGGCGGAAGCCATGGAAGGGGTGCGGGCGGTCGTGACGGGACGGGACATGCCGGAGAAATACTGCATCATCCCGTGGACCCGGGACGAGGAGGCGCTGTGCGTCGACAAGGTGCGGTTCATCGGGGACGCGGTGGCGGCCGTCGCGGCGGTGGACGAGGACACGGCGATCCGTGCGGTGGACGCGATCACCGTCATGTACGAGCCGCTGGAGCCGTTCTTCGACCCGCTTGAAGCCCTGGAGAACGGCAACGGCGCGGAGCCGGTCCACGCGGCGAAGAAGGACGGTCACAACGGCAACATCACGAAGATCGTGAAGCTGGCGTTCGGCGAGGTGGATGGGGAGCTGGCTGCGAGCGACGTCGTCGTGGAGGGGGACTACTACTTCGAGGGCTCGACGCACGCGCCCATCGAGCCCCACTGCGCCATCGGCTACATGGACCCCGGGGGCAAGCTGACCGTCTGGTCGTCGACGCAGGTGCCCCACTACCTCCATCGCGAGCTGGCCCGGGTGCTGGAGCTGGACGTGGCCCGGGTCCGGGTGATCCAGCCGGCGGTGGGCGGGGCGTTCGGCGGCAAGAGCGAGCCGTTCGACCTGGAGTTCTGCGTGGCGAAGCTGGCGCAGAAGACGGGCCGGCCCGTGAAGATCCTGTACACCCGAGAGGAGGTGTTCTACTCCCATCGCGGCCGTCACCCCATGCGGATGAAGTGCCGGCTGGGTTCGGACCGGGAGGGTCGGATCCGGGCGGTGGACCACGACATCGTGCTGGACGGCGGCGCCTACGCCAGCTTCGGGCTCGTCACGGCCTACTACGCCGGCCAGCTGCTGACGGCGCCGTACACGTTCGGGTCGTACCGTTTCGACGCGACGCGGGTCTACACGAACAAGCCGCCGTGCGGCCCGAAGCGGGGCCACGGCAGCGTTCAGCCCCGGTTCGCGTTCGAGGTGCAGCTGGACAAGCTGGCGCGGGAGCTGGGTCTGGACCCCATCGAGCTGCGTCGCCGGAACTTCATGGGCACGGGCCGGACGATCAACGAGCTGCGCGTCCAGTCCAACGGGTTCCTGGAGTGCCTGGACGCCGTGGAGTCGGCCAGCGGGTGGAAGGAGCGGTGGGGCCAGATGCCGCGGGGCCGTGGCCTGGGCGTGGCGGGGTCCTGCTACATCTCCGGCACCAACTACCCGATATACCCGAACGACATGCCCCAGAGCTCGGTCCAGATGCAGATCGAGCGGTCGGGCCGGGTCACGGTCTGGAGCGGCGCCAGCGAGATCGGGCAGGGGAGCGACAGCGTCGTCGCCTACATCGCAGCGGAGGAGCTGGGCGTGCCGCCGGAGTACGTGCGAGTGGTGTCGGCCGACACGGACGAGGTGCCGGTGGACCTGGGCGCCTATTCGAGCCGGGAGACGTTCATGGTGGGGAACGCGGCGGTTCACGCCGCCCGCCGGCTCCGGGAGAAGGTGGTGGACGCGGTGGCCGGTGCGTGGGACGTGCCTCCCGGGAGGGTCGGCCTGGCCGGCGGCTGGGCGTTCGATCTCCGGGACACGGAGCGGAAGATGCCGATCGCCGAGGCGTTTCACCTGGCGGAGGCGAAGCACGGGACGCTGGGCGCCACCGGCTGGTACGATACCCCGAAGGACGTCCACGGCGAGTACCGGGGCGGGACGATCGGCGCGTCGCCGGCCTACTCGTTCACCGCACACGTGGCGGAGGTCGAGGTCGACGAGGAGACGGGCGTGGTCACGGTGAAGGACATCTGGGCCGCCCACGACTGTGGCCGCGCGCTGAACCCCGTGCTGGTGGAGGGGCAGATCGAGGGCTCGGTCTACATGGGCTACGCCGAGGCCGTCCTGGAGGAGCAGGTGTTCAAGAGCGAGCGGGAGGGGAAGGCCGGGCTGCACAACGCGCCGTCGTTGCTGGACTATCGCCTACCGACCTCACTGGACACGCCGGACTTCCATGCCCTCATCGTGGAAAGCGTCGACCCCGAGGGCCCGTACGGCGCGAAGGAGGCCGGCGAGGGGCCTCTGCACCCGTCCATCCCCGCCATTGCCAACGCCATCTACGATGCCGTGGGCATCCGCCTCGACTCCCTCCCCTTCACCCCACCCCGCGTCTGGCGCGCGCTCCAGGCGGCCAAGGGGGAGAGCTTCGAGGACGGCGATGGCCCGCCCGCCACGTCGCAGCCGCGAGGTCGCGGCGACTCCCTGACCAGTGCCCGACCGCGGCCGTACTGAGGACAGGGGAGGAGACGCTACGCGCTGCGCCGCTGGGGGACGGGGGCGCCGCGGCTGCGCCCGAGCATGTACTGTCGGACCTGCGCCCGTGCTTTGAACAGCTGACTCTTGGACGTGCCCTCGGCTATGCCGAGCTGCGAGGCGATCTCCGCGTGCTTATGGCCCTCGACGTCGTGGAGCCAGAGCACGGTCCGCATGCCGGCAGGCAGCGCGTCCACGGCCCGGCGGAGGTCGATGCGCAGCTCCACGGACTCGGGCGGCGTCGCGGTGGGGAACGGGTGATCGGCCAGGAGGCGGTCGCTCCGTTCCGCATCTCGGCCCTTTCCGATGGCCAGGTTGCGGGCGATGGTGTGGATCCAGGTCCCGAAGTTGGCTTCCTCCCGGAAGCCGGGCAGCGCCCGAAACGCCCGAAGCCAGGTTTCCTGGCAGAGGTCATCCGCCGCATCGCCGTCGTCCGTCCACCGACTGACCGTGCGTCGCAGCCGCGGGCCGTACTGCTCGAAAAGGGCGGCCGCCGCCTCCTGGTCGCCCCGGCGCGCCGCCGCGATCCAGACCGCTTCCATGAAAACACCTTGGTTCGAGTAGGCCCAGCATTGGTGCGTGCCCTCCAGGGCACCGGGCGTACCAGGGGAACGAAAGCGCCTGATCACCTTGTGTCCCAACGCTTCCCGCCGTTTGTGGCGCTCCACCGTACCGCGACGGTTGTCCGGTTCCGGGACAACGCCGATCGAAAACGGACGACTCCGACGTGCGCGACCTGGCATCGGTCCACCCCCGGCCCTACCATACCCGAGACCCGAGACCCGAGACCCGAGACCCGAGACCCGAGACCCGAGACCCGA
>CAYXJH010000328.1:0-4168 GCA_964465415.1 uncultured Gemmatimonadaceae bacterium | reverse complement strand
CACCTCGCGGTCCGCCCCCGAGTCGACGGCCCGGCGCCCCGCCATGATGTCCCCGATGGCGGGCGGCGGCCGGATCGCGATGTCGTCGCCACCCTCCGCCAGATCCCAGAGCGCCACGACGTCCCGGTAGTGCCGCTCGTTCTCCGGCGACGCCGCCCGCCACGCGGCGAGCTCGCGAAGGTCCGCCTCGCCGGCCTCCGACTTCAGCGACGCGATGATGAGTTCGTTGATCCGCATGATGTCCGATGTAGGAAAGGTCGCTCGGCGCACGGCGGCGCGGCCGGGAGCGGCCACTCAAGCCCTGTAATGCACGAACCCCGGATTCTTACCAATCCCGGCGGGGATGATCAGGGGAGGAACGATCAGGGAAGGTACGTCTGAAGCGCCTTGCGCAGCTCGGCCACGGCCATGCTCACATGGTTGGACACCGTCTGGGGGGAGACGCCCATGGTCTCGGCGACCTCGGCGAGGGTCAGCCGGTGGTAGCGCCGCAGGACGAAGGCCTCACGGCGGCGGTCGGGGAGCGCGTCGAGCGCCTCCTGGAACGCCCGGTCCAGCTCCCGGCCGGCCGTCACCTCGAGGGGAGTGGGAACGGTCGGCCGGCGGCGAGCGACCTCGGGGGCCTTCCGCGCATGGAGCTCTCCGGTCCGCAGCTCCTGGAGCGCGCGGTTCCGGACGATCCGGTAGAGGTAGGCCTGAGGGGTGCCGACCGGCTTCCAGCTCTTCCGCTCCTCCCACACCGTCAGGAACGCGTCCTGGACCACGTCCTCCGCGACGTCCACCGAGCGGAGCAGCCGGACCGCGTACCGGACAAGCGGCTCCCAGTACCGGCCCACCAGCGCCTCCAGGGCGGAGGGGTCGCCGTCCCGGAGCGTCAGCATGAGCTCCATGTCGCCCGGAAGATGTCCGGGATCGGGCCTGGGTACGATGTCGCGCTGAGCGGTCATCCGGTCTCGAACCCCGACCTGCTGTGGTGAGCCCTGCCCGAGCTGGGTGGCGCGTCGCGGAAAGATCGATGGCGTCTCGGACAGGGGTTCCCGATGAATGCCGCTCGCCGTGGGGGTTTGTCAAGCAGGACCGGCGCCGCCCTCGGGGCCGTGCCTCGTCCCGGAGGCGCGCCACGTGGTCCGCCTACACCCGCCTCATGGCGGGCTTCGCTTTTCGGCGCTGCGCCCTGCGGGCAGGGTTTCCGGGAACCGAACCCTTGCCCTGTCGTCCGGCGCGCCATACGCTGGACTCCGATCCGGCAGGGCGCATCGACGTTTCCCCGATCTCTTCTCGATCGCTACTCGCGCGCGGGGGGGCCATGGACAGCGCCAGCTACGACGTGGTCATTGTGGGCGGCGGTGGCGCCGGGCTCCGCGCGGCCATCGCGCTGGCGGAGGCGGATCCGTCCACGCGTGTGGCCGTCGTGTCGAAGGTCTACCCGATGCGGAGCCACACGGTGTCCGCCGAGGGCGGCGCGGCCGCGGTGATCGCCTCCGACGACGACCTCGATGAACACGCGTACGATACGATCAGCGGCGGCGACTGGCTGTGCGACCAGGACGCGGTCGAGGCCTTCGTCCGGGAGGCGCCCGACGAGATGCTCCGGCTCGAGCACTGGGGCTGCCCGTGGAGCCGGACCCCCGAGGGTCGCGTCGCGGTCCGTCCGTTCGGCGGGATGAAGCGGCAGCGGACATGGTTCGCGGCGGACAAGACCGGATTCCACATGCTCCACACGCTCTACCAGACATCGCTCCGCCACCTCGACCTCACGTTCCACGACGAGTGGTTCGTCACGCGCCTGCTGGTCGAGGACGGCCGCTGCCACGGCGTGGTCGCCATCGAGCTGACCACGGGCAAGGTCCACGCGCTGATGGCGAGGTCCGTCATCCTCTGCACCGGCGGCGGCGGGCGGGTCTTCCGGTTCACCACCAATGCCAACATCAAGACCGGCGATGGGATGGCGCTGGCCTACCGTAGCGGCGTCCCACTCAAGGACATGGAGTTCGTCCAGTACCATCCCACGGGACTGCCGTTCACCGGCATCCTGATCACGGAGGCGACGCGGGCCGAGGGCGGCTGGCTGCTGAACAAGGACGGGTACCGCTACCTCCAGGACTACGACTTGGGGACGCCCCAGCCGCAGCCCGTGCTACGGTCGATGGAGCTGGGGCCACGGGACCGGCTGTCGCAGGCGTTCGTGAAGGAGCAGGCGGAAGGACGGACCATCGCGACGCCCTACGGCGAGGTAGTCCACCTGGACATCCGGCACCTGGGCGAGAAGCTGATCGACGAGAAGCTGCCGTTCGTCCGGGAGCTGTGCCGCAAGTACGAGAAGATCGACCCTGTCCATGCGTTGATCCCCGTCCGGCCCGTTGTCCATTACATGATGGGCGGGGTGCATACCGACATCGATGGCCGGACCCCGCTCGAAGGGCTGTATGCCGCCGGGGAGGTCGCGTGCGTCAGCATCAACGGCGCGAACCGACTCGGGTCGAACTCGCTCACCGAGCTGCTGGTCTTCGGCGCCCGAGCCGGTCGCGCAGCCGCCCTCGATGCCCGGGGCCGCGCCGATCACCCGGCGTCCGTCCTCTCACAGGCCCTCGACGAGGAGCGGCGAATCCGCGACCGGTTCCTCGAGAAGAGGGGCGGGGGCGGTGAGAAGGTGGCGGACCTGCGGAATCGGCTTCAGGTCGCCATGGAGGCCGGCGCGGGCATCTACCGCGACGACGCCGGCCTGCGCGCCGCCACCGAGTCGATCCACGAGTTGCGTGGGCGGATGGACGCGTTGACGCTGGACGACCGGAGCCTCACGTTCAACACGGAGCTGATCGCGGCCCTCGAGCTCGAGAACCTGCTGGACGTGGCCGAGTCGATCCTGTACTCCGCGCTGCACCGCACCGAGTCACGGGGCGCGCACCAGCGGACGGACCACCCGGCCCGCGACGACGACCGCTTCCTCGCCCACTCGCTGGCGTACCGGGCGCAAGGGGCTGAACCGCGAGTCGACCGGTTGCCCGTGACCATCACCCGTTGGCCTCCGGGCGAGCGGGTCTATGGGAGGTGACGACATGCCGGAGCTCGCCACGATCGACATCCTGCGCTACCGGCCCGAACGGGAGGCCGAGCCGACCTGGGAGCGTTTCGAGGTCCCGTTCCACGATAACTGGATGGTCCTGGACGCGCTGAACCACATCAAGGAACAGGTCGACGGAACGGTGTCCTACCGCTGGGCCTGTCGGATGGGCGTGTGCGGGAGCTGTGGCATGATGGTCAACGGCGAGCCGACCCTGACCTGCGCCACCTACCTCGAGAGCGTGCTGCCCGGCCCCGTCCGGATCGAGCCGCTCCGCGGGTTCCCGGTGATCCGGGACCTGGTGGGTGACATAGGCGGCTTCGTCGAGAAGCTCCAGCAGGTCAAGCCGTGGATCATTCGCCACGATGACGGCCCGCCCGCCGGCGAGGAGTATATCCAGACGCCCGTCCAGCTGGCCGACTACAAGCAGTACAGCATGTGCATCAACTGCATGCTCTGCTATGCGGCCTGCCCCATCGTCGAGCTCGAGCCGCACTTCCTGGGCCCGGCCGCCATCGCGTTGGCGCAACGCTACAACCTGGACTCTCGCGACCAGGGCGAGCAGGAGCGGATGGACATCCTGTCCACGCAGGACGGTGTCTGGTGCTGCACGTTCGTGGGTGAGTGCTCGACCGTCTGTCCGAAGGACGTGGACCCCGCCGGGGCCATCCAGCGCTACAAGGTCACGGCCACCATGGACTGGTTCAAGGCGCTACTGCCATGGTCGAACCGCTGAACCCGGAGTACACGCGCCACCACCCCCGGTGGCACCGCCCCCGGATGCCCATCTTCTGGTGGCTGCGGGGTCGCCCGTACGTGCTGTTCATCACCCGTGAGCTCACGTCCCTGGCCGTCGGCTACGCCGCACTCCTGCTCCTGCTCGAGATCTGGCTGCTCGGCCGCGGCCCCGTGGCGTACGCCGCCCTGCGCGGATGGCTGGAACATCCCGGCGTCATCGCCTTCCACGCGGTCGTGCTCCTGGCGGCCGTCTATCACGCCGTCACCTGGATCGGACTCGCCCCCCGCGCCCTCGTCCTCCGGTTCGGGAACCGCCGCGTGCCGCCGGGCCTCGTGCTGCCCGCGCACTACGGCGCCTTGGTGGCCGTT
>CAYXJH010000327.1:0-4176 GCA_964465415.1 uncultured Gemmatimonadaceae bacterium | reverse complement strand
AGCACGGCGAGGCCGGGCGACCCGCGCTGGAACGGCTCGCGGCCGAGGACGCGGACCCGGCGGTGCGCGGCGAAGCGAGGCGTGCACTGGAGCGAAAGGCCTGATGCCTCCGGCGCTTACCGACGACGAGTACCGCTTGTTCGCCGAATGGATCGCCACGGAGTTCGGGTTGAGGTTCGGACCCGAGCGCCGTGAGATCCTTCGGGCGCGCCTCGAGACTCGCCGCGCAGAGCTGAACCTGCCTACCTTCGAGCGGCTCCTGTTCCACGTCCGGCACCACCCCGCGGGTCACGAAGAGCGATTGCGGCTGTTGTCCAATCTCACCAACAACGAGAGCTACTTCTTCCGCGAGCGGACTCAGCTCGATCTGCTGGGCAGCGAGATCCTGCCGGAGGTCGCCGCACCGGCCCGCCGGGCGGCCCGCCCCGTACGCCTCCTGAGTGCGGGATGCGCGGCGGGCGAGGAGGCCTACACCCTGGCCATCCTGGCGACCGAAGCGCTGAGGGGGACTGGTACCGCTATCTCCGTGACCGGGATGGACCTGGACGGCGCCGCCCTCGAACGGGCTCGCGAGGCGATCTACCGGCACCATGCCTTCCGGGGCGTCGACCCGAGCGTTCGCGAGCGGCATTTCCGGGAGGAGGACGGCGGCTGGCGGCTGGATCCCCGGATCCGGGCCGCGGCACGGTTCCGGCAAGGTAATCTCGTGGATCCGGGTTGGAGCGACGGCGTCGACCCACAGGACGTCGTCTTCTGTCGCAATGTGATGATCTACTTCGATGAAGCGGGCGTACGGCGAGCGGTGGAAAACCTGTACGAGGTGGTCCGCCCCGGTGGGTTTCTGTTCCTGGGCCACGCCGAGACGCTGAGTCGGATTCCGACCCGGTTCGTCGCCCAGCGGCGGCCCGGCGCGGTATTCTACAGGCGCCCGGAGGAGTGAGGGTGGAGGACGCGAAGATCAGGGTGGTGCTCGTCGATGACTCGCCGTTCATCCGGCGCGCGGTGGAGCGCATGCTTGAGCCGCTCCCACAGGTCGAGGTGGTGGGAGTCGCGGCCGACGGTGGCGAGGCGGTGGATCAGGTACAGCGCCTGCGCCCGGACGTGGTGATCCTGGACATCGTGATGCCCGAGGTCGATGGGCTCGAGGCCATCGAGCGGATCATGAGGGTTGCACCCACACCCATCCTCGTGCTGAGCACCCAGACCCGCCCCGGCGCCGAGGTCACGCTCCGCGCGCTGGAGCTGGGCGCCGTGGACTTCGTGAGCAAGTCGCAGGCGGGCACCCGGATGGACATCTACGACCTGGCGCCCGTTCTGCGCGAGCGGATCCTGGCCATGGCGGCCTCCCGTGCGCCGGCGGCACTACGACCGCCCGATCCCGGCCGGCGTCAGGACCGGGCGGACCGGCTCTCGGCCGCGGCGGCCTACGACCTCCTGGTGATCGGCGCGTCGACCGGCGGGCCGCGGGCGATCACGGCCGTTCTCAGCGAGTTACCTGCCAATTTCCCCGCCGGTATCGTGGTGGCCCAGCACATGCCACCCGGGTTCACCGGACCACTCGCAGAACGACTCGACCGCCGGTGTCAGATCCGGGTTCGCGAGGCCGAAGACGGCATGCCGATCGAACCGGGCGTCGCCTTGCTCGGCGTCGGTGGCCGCCATGTCCGCGTTGAGCGGTCTACGGACGGCCTGATCGCCCGTGTCCCCGAGGGCACGGACGGTCTGATTCACCGACCTTCCGTGAATCTGCTCTTCCGCTCAGCAGTCGAGGCGGTGGGCGGGGGAGTGGTCGGCCTGATCCTGACCGGAATGGGGCAGGATGGCGCCACGGGTCTCGCGGCGATCCGGAGGGCTGGCGGGCGAACTGTGATCGAGAGCGAAGAGACGGCCGTGATCTACGGCATGCCGCGAGCTGCACGGGAGTGGGCGGAGCAGGAGCTGCCGCTGGACCGGATCCCGGCGGCGATCACGGACCTCTTCGGCGCGGAGGCGGACTGATGGCTCGCATTCTCGTGGTCGACGACCAGAAGATCTCGCGTCTGACGCTGGCCGGCCTTCTCGGGGACGCGGGCCATGAGGTACGCTCCTCACCCACGGGTCCCGGCGGGATCGAAGAGGCCCGCCAATGGCTTCCGGACGTCATCATCCTCGATGTCCACATGCCCGAGATGGACGGGTTCCAGGTGGTGGAGCGGCTCAAGCAGGATCCTCTCACCGAATCCATCCCGGTGGTCTTCCTGACGGGCGAGCCGCCCACGGACGATCTCATCGTGCGCGGCCTGGATCTGGGCGCGTCCGACTTCCTCAGCAAGGGCTGCAGCAAGGCGGAGCTGCTCGCCCGCGTGGGCGTGATGGAGCGCATCAAGCGCGGCCACGACGAGCTGGCCGCGATCGCTCGCATCTCCGAGGCGCTCCTCCAGTCGGCTGACCCGGAGGTCCTGGGCCGCGACTTCATGCGGGAGGTGGCCGGGATATTCAGGGCGAGCGCCATCGTCCTCGCGGTCGAGCGTCAGGGGAAGTCCATGCTCCGGCTGACTCGTGGGCTCGACGGGGTGGACGACGATTCGCTCGTCGCGATGCTCATCGCCGTGGGCAAGTTTCTCCAGGACGGTGCCGGTGCCGTTTCCGCCGTCATGGAGCGCGACGAGATCGATGCCCGGGTGGATCCCCACCTGGGGGCCCGATTCCGCTCCGTCGGAGCAGGGTGTGTACGGCGCGGGCCGAGCACCGCGTTGCTGGTGGTGCTGGCGGAGGAAGTGGACCTCTATCGCGATGACGTCGACGGCCCATTGCTGAAGAGCCTGAGCAGCCAGGCGGCCATCGCGCTGGAGCACGCGCTGCTCAACGAGCGCGCCCGGGCACAGGCCCGGGACCTGGAACGGGCCATGACCGAGCGGTCCAGGTTCTTCGCGTCGCTCAGCCACGAGCTTCGCACGCCGATCAACGCCGTCATCGGGTACAACCATCTGCTCCGCGACGAGCTGTTCGGTCCGCTCAACGAGCGGCAGGCGGGCGCGGTCGACAAGGCGAACCGCAGCGCCCAGCACCTGCTCGAGCTGGTCGACGACATCCTCGACATCTCGAAGATCGAGGCGGGCAAGCTCGAGATCTATCCCCAGGACGTGGACCTTGCCGCGCTGCTCCTCGATACGTCCACCTCGGTACAGCTCCAGGCCGGCGAGAAGGAGATCGCGCTGGACGTCGTGGTGCCGGCGAGCCTGGTCGTCCGGACAGACCCGGCACGCGTCCGTCAGATCGTGCTCAACCTGCTCAGTAACGCCGTCAAGTTCACCGACGAGGGCAGCATCGATTTGGAGCTGCGCGACGGGGAAGGGGACGTCGCGGTGGTCGTGGCCGATACGGGGCCGGGCATTCCTCCGGAAGACATCGAGCGGATCTTCGAGGAATTCGAGCAGGGGAGCCACCGCACGACCGGCGCCGGGACAGGGCTCGGTCTGGCCATTTCGCGCCGGCTGGCCGAGCTACTTGGCGGTCACCTGCGTGTGGAGAGCGAGGTCGGCGAAGGGTCATCCTTCATCCTGACCCTGCCGCGAGACGGCGGGTCACCCAACGCCTGATCCGGCCGTCCCCCAACCACCGCCGCCGGGGCTACGGATGCTGAGAACATCCCCGGCGCGAACCGGCAGGCTGATCTTGCCGGGAAGGAGACGCTCCACGCCGTCCCGGATCAGCACGTTCTGTCCCGCCTCTCCATCGGCCCCCCCCGCCAGCCCCCGAGGGCCGGAACGCCGTCGCTCCGTCAGGAGGCTGACGTCCCCGTCAACCAGAACCTGGAGGTCCCGACGCAAGCCATCGCCGCCCGGGTGCTGACCGGCACCGCCGGTCCCACGTCGGATCGAGTATTCACGGATGCGAAACGGGTACGCGTGCTCGAGGGCTTCGATGGGCGTGTTCAGGGAGTTCGACATGTGTACGTGCACGCCGGTCAGGCCCGGCCCATCCGCGCCACCGCCCATGCCTCCGCCCATCGTCTCGTAATACGCGAAGGTGGCGCCGGTCCGGGGGTCTGTGCCGCCCACCGTCAGGTTGTTCATGGTCCCCTGCGACTGGGCGGCCGCGATGGCCGGCACTGCCCGCCCCAGCGCCATGAGGAGGACGTCCGTGATCCGTTGGGACGTCTCCACATTGCCGCCCGCGACGCTCGCCGGCAGCCGG
>CAYXJH010000326.1:0-4191 GCA_964465415.1 uncultured Gemmatimonadaceae bacterium | reverse complement strand
TGCCGGACATGCCGTATGGTCCCGAGATCACGGTGCGGCACCTGCTGGCCCACTCGGCGGGGATTCCCAACCCCATGCCGGTGCGTTGGACCCACCTGGTGGCGGAGCATGGTGCCTTCGACGGCCGGGCCTTCTTCGATGCGCTCTTCGATCGTTACGGCAGCGTGAAGTCGCCGCCGAACCACCGCTTTGCCTACTCGAACCTGGGCTACGTGCTCCTGGGCCGGATCGTCGAACAGGTATCGGGCATGCCGTACGAGCAGTACGTAGAGCGGCGCATCCTGGAGCCGATCGGGCTGTCGCCCGCGGAGCTGGGTTTCAAGCTCGATCCTTCCACGCACGCGACCGGGTACCACCGAAGCCGCAGCATCACCCGCATGATTCTGCCGTTCCTGATGGACACACGGGCGTACCTGGGGCCGTCCCAGTCGGGATGGGAGCCGTTCGCTCCGTTCTACGTGAACGGAGCGGCCTATGGTGGACTGATCGGTACCGCAGACGGCTTCACCCGCTACATACAGGCGCTCCTCGACCCGACAAACGGACTTCTTTCCGACGCGTCGCGTCGTGCGCTATTTGCCGAGAATGTGCTGAGCGGGGGAATGCCGTCCGGCATGGCACTCTCCTGGCACCTCGGCGAGGTCGAGGGACACCGGTACGCCGCGCACGCCGGCGGTGGCGGCGGTTACTATGCCGAAATCCGCGTGTATCCGGAGCTGGGGCGCGGCAGCGTGGTGCTGTTCAACCGGTCCGGTTTCTCGGACGCCCGTTTCCTGGACCGGCTCGATCGGCATTTTCTGGCGATGTCGTGAGACCGGGGGTGCGGTAGACGTCACGCCAGACCCGATCAGCCGACCCCCGCCTTCACCGTCCTGCCAGCTCCAGGACGTACCTCGCGAGCGTCTCCACGGGGAACGCATCCACGTTCGCCAGGACCACGACGGTCGTCCGCTCCGCCGGCCGAGCCATGAGGGCGGCGGCGACGCCATCCGCGCCTCCGGCGAAACCGAACACTGGCGGCAGGGCCGTCGCGTCGACGGGCTGTTCGAAATCGTTCAGGAGCAGCGCCGTGTGCTCCGCGTCCAGCAGCCGATGATCGAGGAGCGCCTCGACGAAGCGCTGGAGATCCGTTGCCGTCGCGAATCCTCCGCCTGCCGGTGACGCGATGTCGGGGTACTCGGCGTCCACCCGCAGCCAGCCGTCGGGCATGTGGTGGTACCGGCGCGCGGCGTCCGGGCCGCCGGCCGGGCCCGCCGTCGCCATTCCCGCCGGAAGAAAGACCAGCTCGTCGACCACTTCGTGAAAGTCCCGGCCCGTCACGCTCTCGATGATCGCGCCGAGAAGGACGAACCCCATGTTGCTGTATCGACCCCGCGTCCCCGGCTCGAACGCGAGCTCCTGCCGCCTTGCCAGAGGGAGGTAGTCCGCCGGCCGCCGGAACCGCTTCGGGTCCGCTTCGAACGCCGGGTGCGAAAGGTAGTCGCCGAGGCCGGACCGGTGCCGTAGGAGGTGCTCCACCGTCACACGCTCCGCCACCGGCGCGTCGAAACCGTCGAGATGGGTTCCCAGCGGGTCCGCGAGCGCGAGGTGCCCATCCTGCACCAGCCTCAGGATCGCCGTGGACGTGAAGAGCTTGTAGATCGATCCGATGTCGAACCGCGTCTCCGGACGGATCGGACGCCCTTCCTCCCGGTCCGACGGGCCGTGGGCGCTGCGGTACAGAACGCGATCGGGGGTCGCCACCAGGACCACGCCGGAGAACCGGTCTTCTTCCGCCAAGCGTTCGAGCTCACGCTCGACCTCCTCCAGCGTGCGCGCATTCAGCTCCGCACCGAGTGGCGGGCCGGCAGCCCCCACCTCGATGCCGGCGATTCCGTGAGGCGGGTCAGGCTCGACGACGACACGAAGCTCCACCAGGCGGTCCGCCCCTTCCAGGATCAGCCTGGCTTCCGTCGCCCCGAGCTCGAGTACCCCCTCCACCTCCATGCCTACGAGGCTTCGCTCCCACCCCGCCAGCATCCGTAGGTGCTCCTCCATGGAGACGTGGGCACGTAGCTCCCGCGTGAACCGCGTCTCGATCAACGCCTGGCGTTGAGCCTCATCACCGGAACGGATCGCCTGGAGCAGCTCGTCGGCCGCAGCGGTGGCAGGGGACGACGTCTGAGCGACGGCCTCCACGCGCCCGGCGAGGCCGCACAGGATCGCGATCCCGCAGACACATGCGATCGGGTTGGCCGTGGCGCGCAAAGTAGCCTCCTCCGAAATGGGGTTGCATCGGCCGTGTCTACTAAGCCTTTAGGAGAAGGTAGAAGGTGTTGCCATCATCAGTCAACTAACTTTGTCGTTGACAAGCGGCGACGGACCCGCCGATCTTCGGTGATCGGGCACCCCATGCGACCGGATCCACCCGCCGGCAGAGGGATCGACTGTTGATTGCGAACTGGATGTTCTGGGGGATCGTCGCGGCGGCCGGTCTGGGGGCTGTGGGTCTTGTGGCGGAGCGTGGGGTCACGCTGATGGATCGTCCCGCCCGGTGGACCTGGCTGGCTGTGATGGGGGTGTCCGTACTGTGGCCGTTCGGGTCCATCGTTTATCCCGGCGGTGGGGTTCGAGCGACCGGCGCGGCCTTCACCGTTGGCGCGGGAGGCGATCCGGGTGCTTTCGCGACGGCGGAAGTTGCTCCCGCGGGCCCGATCCACAGCCTTCTGCCGGATGGGGTGCTTGTGGGTGGCTGGCTGGGAGCGTCCACGCTGCTGCTCGTACTGCTGGTGACCACGGCCGCGCGGTTGAGCTGGAAACGGCGTCGGTGGGAGCGAGCGACGGTTGCCGGCGAGGCGGTACTGCTGTCAGGAGGGGTGGGGCCGGCGGTGATCGGCGCCGTTCGTCCGCGAATCGTGCTGCCCCGTTGGGTGCTGGAGCTGGACGTTCCGTTGCAGCGGCTGATCGTGCATCACGAGCGGGAGCACGTCCGCTCGGGGGACAGCCGCCTGCTCGTCGTCGCGCTGGCCCTCCTGGTGGCGATCCCCTGGTGTCTGCCCCTCTGGTGGCAGTTCTACCGTCTGCGTGCCGCCATCGAGACGGATTGCGACGGACGCTTGCTCAGGAGTGGGGCGCCGCCGCGTGCCTACGCGGAGGTTCTCCTCGCCGTGGCAGGGCGACGGCGGCGTCAGGCGTTGCCGCTCGCTGCACTTTCTCCTTCCGCCACGGCCCTGGAGCGCCGCATCCGGAGGATCGCCGGCCCGCGCCGTGCAACCAGCCAGCGGGCCGCGGTGACACTCCTCGCGGCGGCCGCAACGGCGGTGCCGGTTGGCGCCGCAGTGTTGCCCGCGCCGCCCGTGCCGACTTTGCCGGTGGCGTCTGTCGGGACAGCCCCTTCCCAGGTCCCGATCCCAGTGGGTTCGCTCCCTGGCGGCTCGCTCCCGGGAGACCCGGGGGAGGCGCACCTGGAAGCCGCGATCCGCGCGCATCACGGCGAGGCCATCGCCGCGGGCCTCCCCGAGCAGAGCATCATCTGGTTCGTCGCGGACTGGGGAGGCACCGTGCTACGGACGGGGATCGAGCGGGGAGCCGAGGAAGACGTCGTGGCCCGTATTCGAGCCCGCTATCCGGCGGAGACGTCCGAGCTCGTCCTCGCCTGGATCGACGTACCGGCCGCCGGCGGCGGCGATACAAGCGTCGTCTGGCTGTTACCGGAGCTCTGACGGGCACTACCCGGACAGCCTTCGACACCACGCGCCTCGGGCAGACCGAAGCGCGTGGCACCCTTGGCGGGTTCGATCAGGTGAGGTCGAACCGATCCAGGTTCATCACCTTGTCCCACGCGGCCACGAAGTCGCGCACGAACTTCTCGCTCGCGTCGTCACAGCCGTAGACCTCCGCGAGGGCGCGGAGTTGGGAGTTGGAGCCGAAGAGGAGGTCGACCGCGGTGGCCGACCACTTCACCTTACCCGTGGCGCGGTCGCGGCCCTCGTACACATCCTCGTCCGACCCGGACGGCGTCCACTCCGTGCCCAGGTCGAGGAGGTTCACGAAGAAGTCGTTGGTGAGCGCCTCGGGACGGTCGGTGAAGATGCCGTGACGGGATCCGCCGTGGTTGGCGTCCAGCGCCCGCATGCCGCCGATGAGCACCGTCATCTCGGGCGCGGTCAGCGTCAGCATGTTGGCCCGGTCCAGCAGCAGGGTCTCCGGCGA
>CAYXJH010000325.1:0-4215 GCA_964465415.1 uncultured Gemmatimonadaceae bacterium | reverse complement strand
GATGACGCCGTTCGCGCCGCGCGACCCGTAGATGGCCGCGGCCGATGCGTCCTTGAGAACCGTGACGCTCTCGATGTCTTCGGGGTTCAGGAAGTTCAGCGGGTTCCGGCCGGCCGACAGCCCGCCGCCCACCGGCAACGGCACCCCGTCCAGGACGAACAGCGGCTCGTTGCTCGCGTTCACGGACGTGCCGCCCCGGATGCGGACCTGGACGTCGCCGCCCGGCTCGCCCGAATCGATGACCTGGAGACCGGCGATGCGCCCCTGGATCAGCTCCTCCGCGCTCACGATACGGCCCGTGTTGAACTGGTCCTCGCCGACGTTGTCGACGGAGCCGGTGATGTCACCGACCCGGCGTTGGCCGTACCCGGTGACGACGAGCCGGTCGAGCGCGATGGCCTCGGAGGCGAGCGCGAGCGTCACCGTGACCGTCTGGCCCGCCACCACGGTGATCGGCTCGGAGCCTTCAGCATACCCGAACCTTGCGGCGGTGATCGTGCGGTCGCCGGGCGGTACGGCGGTCAGCACGAACCTTCCCTCGCCGTCCGACAGCGTACGGCGGTCCCCGATGGTGACGGTCGCGCCGGTGACCGGTTGTTCAGTGACGCTGTCGACGACCCGCCCCGCTACGGTGCCCTGCTGTGCCTGCGCCATGACGGGCGCGCCGCTGATCAGGAATCCGAGGAGGGGCAGCAGTATCGGACGAAACGCGGCCATAGTCGTGCCCTCGCAGAAAGGTACATAACTGGACTCGATCGCCCTGCTTTCGGAGCGGTCGCCGAGTCGTCATGCGTTACCCGAGGCCGCTGCCGGACCATCTCGTGCCTTCGGCAGGCAATGGGCTCTCCGGAGCGAAAACTCACTCCCGGCGGAATCGTGATCCTCGGGAGGGACAGAACATCCGGTTCCGCGCCACAAGATTACCTTGGGCGACAAGGACGGTCAAGAAAGGGCATCCCCTACAGGCCAGTCAGGTTCTGGCCCTACGGGTTTGTCGCCGGCGGGCATCATGTCCGCGACGGACGGTGCGGCTTCGGGGTCCACGTCGTGCACGAATGCCACCGCCAGTGCGGCGGCGAGGAAACACAGCCCGCCGAACATCACCACGTAGAGCGGCGTGTCGGGGTTCCCCGGTCCGAGGATAATTCGGATCGCTGGGCCGAAGCCGACGGACGCCAGGATCTGGGGGAGCACGATGAAGGCGTTGAACAGGCCCATATAGACGCCCATCCGGGCTGGCGGGATCGAGTTGGAGAGGATGGCATAGGGCATGGCGAGGATCGACGCCCATGCGATACCCACCCCCACCATGGTCAGCAGCAGCAGGTACTGGTCCTGGATCAGGTAGACCGAGAGGAGGCCGACCCCACCGCAGACGAGGGAGGCGGCGTGGACGATCTTGCGGCTGGTGAGTCGCGCGAACACCGGCAGCGCGAAGGCGACTATGAAGCAGGTGATGGAGTAGAACGCGAATGCGAACCCGCCCCACTCGATCCCCTGGGTGTACAGCTCCGACTGAGGGTCGGTGGCGCCGAACACGTGTCGGGCGGTGGCCGGGACGAAGAACATCCACATGCTGAACAGTCCGAGCCACGTGAACACCTGGACCACGGCCAGCTGACGCATCGTGGTGGGCATGCCCCGGGCGGCGCCGATGATGTCGCGCACCATGAGGCCGAGGCCGAGCCCCTCCCGCTCCGCCTTCATCCGCTCGAACGCCTCCATGTCCTCCGGGGGGTACTCCTTGGTGCTGATCACAGTCCAGAGCACGGCCGCCAGGAAGACGAGCGCTCCGATCTGGAACGAGTACTTCACCGACAGCGGAATCCCGCTATCGGTGCTCCCGCTCACGCCCATGAGGCTGAACGCGAACGGCAGGGCATTGGCCAGACTGGCGCCGACCCCGATGAAGAAGGCCTGCATGACGTAGCCGGACGTCCGCTGGCTCGGGTGCAGCTTGTCGGCTACGAACGCACGGAACGGCTCCATGGAAACGTTGACAGAGGCGTCGAGGATCCAGAGCAGACTGGCTGCGACCCAGAGGGCCGGCGAGGTGGGCATGAAGAACAGGGCGACGGACGCGCAGATCGCGCCCACCAGGAAGTACGGCCTGCGCCGGCCGAGACGTCCCCATGTCCGGTCGCTGAGCGCGCCCACAATGGGCTGAACAAGGAGCCCGGTCATGGGCGCCGCGAGCCAGAGGATCGGGATGAGCTCCGGGTTGGCCCCCAGCCGCTCGTAGATGGCCGACATGTTTGCCATCTGGAGGCCCCACCCGAACTGGATCCCCAGGAAGCCGAAGCTCATGTTCCACATCTGCCAGAAGTTCTGGCGCGGCTTCTCCATGCGTGCCTCGCGCGATCTGTAATGTTGCTTCGAAAGCGTGTTCACCGGAGCGGGAGGGACGGGTCGCCCGCGGGCGGCCGCTTCCGGGTGCAGCATTGTAGCCAGGCCCTGGGCGTTTGTGAAGGCGATGGCAGTCGAGGTTCGACGGCACTCCTGAGCCCCACGGTGCTTTGCACGGCCAACCGGAGTCGGGGGCGTGGCCGCGCTGAGGCTTCTTGTCTGCCGTCGGGGGGCGTGCTAGCATCCGGGCGGCCGCGGATGTGGTTGTTTCCCGACCCATTTCCCTCTGAAACGGGATCGTCTCCATGACCCGGATCGTCTTCATGGCCTGGACCGTCTCCAGGCCCCGGACCTCGCTGGCGCTCGGCGCCCTGTTCGTCGTTCTCGCACCGTCCCTGAGCGCCCAGGTCGCCGCCGCGGAGCGGCTGCCGGAGTGGCGGCAGAGCGGGGTCTGCTACGAGGTGTTCGTCCGCTCCTTCCATGACAGCGATGGTGACGGGGTCGGCGATTTCCGCGGACTCATCGAGAAACTGGACTACATCAATGACGGCGACCCGACGACGGACGGGGACCTGGGCGCGACGTGCATCTGGTTGATGCCGATCCAGCAGTCGCCGAGCTACCACGGGTACGACGTCACGAATTACTACGAGGTGAACCGGGAGTACGGGACGAACGACGACTTCCGGGCGTTCATGGCCGAGGCGAACCGTCGGGGGATCCACGTCGTGGTGGACCTGGTCCTGAACCACCTGTCCCGGGAGCACCCGTACTTCAAGTCGGCACTGACGTTCGAGGACTCGGCGTTCCGGGACTGGTTCATCTGGTCGCCGGAGCAGCGGGAGGCGCCGGGTTGGGGGCATCCGGTCTGGCACCCCGTGCCGGACCGGGACGAGTACTATTACGGCCTGTTCTGGGGCGGGATGCCGGATTTCAACCTGGGGAACCCGGACGTCACGGCGGAGCTGAAGGAGATCGGCCGGTACTGGCTCGAGGAAATGGGAGTGGACGGGTTCAGGCTGGACGCGGTCGCCCATTTCTTCGAGGGACCGGACGGCGAGTGGAAGCACGACCCGGCGGTGCACCCCTGGCTTCGGGACTACCAGGCGTACCTGGAGTCGGTGAACCCGGACGTCTGGACGGTGGGCGAGGTCTGGGACCCCACGGAAGCGATCGTGCCGTATTATCCGGACCAGCTGGATTCGTATTTTATCTTCGACGTGGCCGACGGACTCATCGCCGCGGCCCGGAGCGGCTCGGGGCAGCGGCTGATCGAGGCGGTGGAGGAGGTCCAGCGTCACATCCCCGCCGGCCGGTGGTCCCCCTTCCTGCGGAACCACGACCAGACGCGGACCATGACGGAGCTGGGCGGTGACGTGTCCAGGGCGAAGCTGGCCGCCACCCTGCTCCTGACGCTGCCCGGCTTCCCGTTCCTCTATTACGGCGAGGAGATCGGGATGATGGCGGACAAGCCGGACCCCCGACTCCGCACGCCGATGCACTGGAGCCTCGAGCCCGGAGCCGGTTTCACGAGCGGTGTGCCGTGGGAGCCACTCCAGCCCGATTCGTTCACGACCAACGTCGCCGTCCAGGATGCCGACCCGGGCTCACTCCTGAACCACCACCGCCGGCTGATCCGGCTCCGGGCCGCGAACCCGGCGCTGGGCGCCACCGCCCCGTTGATCCCGCTCCAGACCGGCAACGACGGCGTCGTCGCCTGGCTCCGGCAGGATGAGGCCCAGACGGCGCTGGTCGTGGCGAACCTGGGCGGGCAGCCGGTGTCGCGCCTGGCCCTCTCTTCGGCGGGCGCGGTGCTCCCGCAGGGCCGGTACACGGCGACGCCGCTCTTCGGCGAAGCGGGGCAGACGA
>CAYXJH010000324.1:0-4222 GCA_964465415.1 uncultured Gemmatimonadaceae bacterium | reverse complement strand
CATCAGCGACCTCGAGCTCCGCGTCCAGTTCCAGCTCACCCTCTGAGGCGAAAGGCGAGAGGACCATGCCGAGACAGATCGACCAGGAGCTGCTCCGTATCCGTGAGCGGGTCGTGTTCATGGGTGGGACGGTCGAGGCCATGATCGAGGGGGCCGTGAACGCGCTGATCCAGCACGACCGTGGACGTGCCGAGGTGGTGATCGAGGCGGACAAGACGGTGGACCGGCTCGAGAACGAGATCGACGGTCTGTGTCACAGCGTGCTGGTGCGTCACCAGCCGGCGGCCATCGATCACCGTTTCCTCATGGCGGTGATGAAGATCACGAATGACCTGGAACGAATGGGCGACTCGGCGAAGAACATCGCCCGGGCGGTGCTCCGTCTCACGGAGGAGCCGCCGTTGAAGCCGTACGTCGACCTGCCTCGAATGTCGGAGCTCACGCAGGACATGGTGGGCGATGCGCTGGACAGCTTCGTGGTGGAAGACCAGGCCGCGGCCCACGCGATCCTGAAACGGGACGACGAGGTGGACGCGATCTACGATCGCCTCTTCGACGATCTCCAGGGCTTCATGCGGGCGGACCCGAACAGTGTGGGGCGCGCGGTCCAGCTCCTCATGATCGCCCGGAACCTGGAGCGGATCGCCGACCACGCCACGAACGTGGCGGAGAGCGTGATCTACTATCTCCAGGGCCTGGACGTCCGTCACCCGGCTGCGGCAGGCGGCTGAGCCGGGCCTGACACCTTTACACGTCCGTTACGCAGGTCGACGGAAATCGGTTACAAACGACGGCTAGACTGCGGTACGAGACGACAACAAAACCAGGAGAACGGAAGAACCATGATGACCAGGACGATGAAGCGGGCGGTCGCCTGCGTGGCGCTCATGAGCGTGATCACGCCGGGCATCGCGGCGGCGCAGAGCGCCGTGGACAGTAACCTCAAGGCGTACAGCCGCGTGAGCGGCGTGGCAGGCAATCTGAGCTCCATCGGCTCGGACACGCTGAACAACCTCATGACGCTCTGGGCCGAGACGTTCCAGCGTTTCTATCCCAACGTCAACGTCCAGATCCAGGGCGCGGGCACGGGTACGGCGCCGCCGGCGGTCACGGAGGGCACGGCCAACTTCGGGCCCATGAGCCGGGCCATGCGCGAAGGCGAGATCCAGGCGTTCGAGCAGCGCCACGGCTACGCGCCCACGCTGGTCCCCGTGGCCATCGACGTGCTGGCCGTTTACGTGAACCGGGACAACCCGATCGAGGGTCTGAGCATCCCGCAGGTTGATGCCATCTTCTCCGCGACGCGGCGCTGCGGCGGCTCGGCGGACATCACCCGCTGGGGTCAGGTGGGCATGGCCGGCGCCTGGGCGAACCGTGACATCACGCTCTACAGCCGTAACGCCGTCTCCGGCACGTACGGCTACTTCCGTCAGCATGCGCTCTGCGACGGCGACTTCAAGAACTCCATCAACGAGCAGCCTGGTTCCGCGTCCGTGGTGCAGGGCGTGACCGAGTCTCTGAACGGGATTGGGTACTCCGGCATCGGCTACCGCACCTCCGGCGTTCGCGTGCTCCCCCTGGCGAAGGAGCCCGGCGCCGCGTTCGTCGAGCCGAATGCGGAATCGGCGTCGGACGGGAGCTACCCCCTCGCCCGCTTCCTCTACCTGGCCATCAACAAGCACCCGAACCGGGAGCTGGCCCCCCTGGACCGGGAGTTCCTCAAGATGGTGCTGAGCAAGGAAGGCCAGGAGGTGGTGTTGCGCGACGGTTTCATCCCGCTGCCCGCCGCCGTCGCCGAGCGCGAGCTCGCCCGGCTCGGAATCCAATAGACAGTCCACGATGCACGAGCCGCTCTCCCGGGCGGATGGTCGAGCTGGCGGCATCGCCACCGACCCGTCCGGGAGAGCGATTCCTTTGAGCCCTGGCTGATGCATACCGTACTCGACACGAAGCGACCTGCCGCCGGCGGGCAGAAGCCGGTCAGCGTCCTGCCCTCTGGAGAGGCGCGGCAACGCCACCGTCGCCGACGAGGCTGGATGGAACGATTCTCCAGGGGGTTCGTCGGGCTGGGAGGAGTCAGCGTCATTATCGCCCTCGGCCTGATCTTCGTGTTCCTCTTCCTGGAGGTGGTGCCTCTCTTACGACCGGCCGGCTTGGATGTGGCGGCCGTCTACGCGGCACCCGGCGGGAACGCCCCGCCCACCCTTCACGTGGCGCTCGACCGGCACCGGGAGGTCGCCACCCGCTACACGGGGGATGGGCGGGTCATCTTCCACGAGCCGGACGGCAGCGGAATCCGGGCCGCCCACAGGTTGCCGGTGCCGGACGACGTTCCCGTCACGAGCTTCGCCGCCGGCGAGCCGCGGACGCAGGTCGTCGCCTACGGCCTCGCCGATGGTACCGCCCTGGTCGTTCGCCACGCGTACGACATCACCTATCCGGGTGACGTCCGGCTGGTCACGCCGAAGCTGGAGTTCCCCCTGGGCGAGGCGCCGGTTCCGGTCGACGTCGACGGGCAGCCTCTCGCCGCCCTGGCCGTCCAGGAGGGGCCCACCGGTGGTGTGGCCATCGGGGCGTACACGGCCGACGGCAGGCTCCTCGTGGTGCGTTACTCGGCCACCGTCAGCTTCATGACGGGAGAGACCACGCTCCAGCGCGCCGAGGTGGCCGTGCCGGACCCCGGCGCCGCCGTCCAGACCATGCTCGTGTCCATGGACCTCCGGGACCTGATCACCGCTGACGACGAAGGCATTCTCACCTACTACGACATCACCGGCAGCACCGCCCACGCCGGGGACCGGCGCCAGATGACGGCGGACGGTGTCCGGATCACCGCCATGGACTACCTGCTGGGCACCGTGTCGGTCATCGTGGGTGACTCGGAGGGCGGCGTCGTCCAGTGGATGCTGGTCCGCGACGACGAGAACGTCCGCCGCCTGGTCCGCGTTCGTGACTTCGGGTCCCACCCGGCCCCCGTCACGTCGGTCCGGCCCGCGCACGCCCGGAAGGGGTTCGTGACCGGTGACGCGGCGGGCAACGTGGCGCTTCATTTCTCCACATCGAGCCGGACGCTGGTCAAGCGGCAGGTGTCCCGCTCGGCGATCCGTGAGGCGGTGGAGGCGCCGCGGGGCGACGCGCTCCTCGTCCTCGATGACGACGGACGGATCCACTACTACGACGTCCACAACGAGCACCCGCAGGTCTCCCTGTCCGCGCTCTGGGGGAAGGTCTGGTACGAGGGACGGGAAAGCGGGGAGCACATCTGGCAGTCGTCCTCGGCCACGGACGAGTTCGAGCCCAAGTTCAGCCTCGTGCCGCTCACGGTGGGCACGTTGAAGGCTGCTTTCTACGCCATGCTCTTCGCCATCCCCCTCGCCATCATGGGGGCCATCTACACCGCCTACTTCATGACGCCCGCGATGCGCGGGTTCGTGAAGCCCACCATCGAGATCATGGAAGCGCTGCCTACCGTGATCCTCGGTTTCCTGGCGGGGCTCTGGCTGTCGCCGTTCGTCGAGAACCACCTGCCGGCGGTCTTCTCGGTCGTGCTCCTCCTGCCCCTGGGCATCCTGGGCTTCGGGCTGGCGTGGACCCGCATCCCGGTACGCTGGCGTGTCCGAATCCCGGACGGCTGGGAGGCCGCGCTGCTCATCCCGGCGATCCTGTTCGTCGGCTGGGCGTGCATCCGGGCGAGTCCGCTCCTCGAGCTATGGCTCTTCGACGGTAGCATGCGCCAGTGGTTCACCGAGCAGGGGATCACCTACGACCAGCGCAACGCCATGGTCGTCGGGATCGCCATGGGGTTCGCGGTCATCCCGACGATCTTCTCCATCGCCGAGGACGCGATCTTCAGCGTGCCCAAGCACCTCACCCAGGGGTCGCTGGCGCTGGGCGCGACGCGCTGGCAGACCATGGTCCGCGTGGTCCTGCTCACCGCGAGCCCGGGGCTCTTCGCCGCGGTCATGATCGGCCTGGGCCGGGCCGTGGGTGAGACGATGATCGTGCTCATGGCCACCGGCAACAGCCCGGTGGTCAACTTCAACATCTTCGAAGGGATGCGCACGCTCTCGGCGAACATCGCCGTGGAGATGCCCGAGACGGAGGTGGGCGGGACCCACTACCGGATCATCTTCCTCTCCGCCCTCGTGCTGTTCGTCCTCACGTTCATGTTCAACACCGTCGCGGAGCTGGTCCGGAACCGGTTGCGCCGGAAGTACTCCGC
>CAYXJH010000323.1:0-4225 GCA_964465415.1 uncultured Gemmatimonadaceae bacterium | reverse complement strand
GGCCTGGGCGCGTCGGCCGCCGCCGATCGCCAGGGTTGGAATGCGCCCTCGGGGTTGCGGAACGACACGACGATCGTGCCACCGACCTGCTCGACCATGTAGTCGACACTCTCGGTCAGATCGACCACGACGCGCACGACCCCGGGCTGGTATTGGCTCGACCGCAACGCGGCGACGCCGCCACGGTTGATTACGAACCGCTGCTGCCCGAGGCGGAAGTCCGCGCCGCTCACATCGACGACGATGCGCGGCGGGTCCGCCAACATCCCGGCCTCGTACCGGACCTGACCATCCACCTCGATGAGGATCTGGGTCCGATCACCTTCGGACACCACGGCCAGGCCGTGTACGCCGGCCAGGGCGGCAAACAGCACCGCTCGTAACGCAAGAATCGAAATCATCGCTGGGCCCCTCCCCTCCGTTGCAGCTCGAGCATTTCCCGTCGGACCGTGCCGAACGTTTCCACAGCCAGTACCACGCGCGCGGCTCCGATCTCGAGGACGCGAGCGTTGCCCACCACATCACCTTCGCGGACCCGGTACACGCGCCCGCCTCCGTCCGCCAGCAGCGCTACGCTCCGTCCGCGGCCCGTCGCGTAGATGATGCTTCGGAGCGCCAACTGCTCGAATCGCGGCCCGAGCTCGTCATCCTCCGTCAACGCGCGGAACGGATCGCGGCGACCGGCCGCTCCGTATGCGAACACTTCCCGCTCATAGACGAGGGTCAGCTCAGCGGCGCTCGGCGCGTGCGCCTCCGTCGGCTGGCGTTCGGCGGGTTGCTGCGCGGCCGCTTCGCCCACCAGGGCGGGCACGGCCAGGCTCAGCGCCGCCAGTGCCAGGAATGGCTTCATGTCAGGCACCTGTCCGGGCTCCCCCCGCGGCACCGGCGCCTGGGGCGCGGTCCGGCAGGACATAGGTCTCGATCCGGAACGAGGCCTCGAGCACGGGGCCGTCGGTTCCGGTACGGTTGTTGTTCCGAATGACCCTAAGGTCGGTCGGCGTGATGATCCGGGGCAGCGATCCGACCTCGGTCAGGAATCGACCGATGTTGTGGTAGGATCCCAGGACCGTCATGTCGAACGTGCGGCGATTGTAGTGGGGCCCCGCGTCCGTGCGCCCTGGCGTGAACCGCGCCACCTCTACGCCGGATTGCTCCGCGCGCTGATGGACCTGGTTCAGGAGCTGGGACACTTCCTCGCTCCGCGGGACGAGCTGCTCCAGTCGCACCACGTGGCGTTCGAACAGCTCCAGCCGCTCCTCGAGCTGCTGACTCTGGGGAGCGCGCGCCCGCGCCTGGGCGTTGCTGCTCTCGAGCCGCTCCAGTCGCGATTCCATGGTGTGCACTTCCGCCGTGTAGTTGCCGTGGAGGAAGTACCAGTAGGCCCCCACGATTACGAGCGGCAGTACGCCGATCAGGATCCGCTTCTGCTTGGCCGGGTCGCTAGGGAGTCCCAGTGCCATTGATCACCTCCCCCTCGCCAGGACGCGGATCGAAGCCTTCCGGGAAAAGCGGAACGGTCTCGATCATGTCCAGCGGGGGCTGCTGGAAGTTGCCAGTTAGAACAAAGTTGTTCACGATCCGTGACTCATCGCCGGTGCCGATCTGCGCCTGCTCGGCGCTGACCAGCTCCACGTTGCGGAGGAACGGGGAAGCCTCGAGGGCGTCCATGAAGCGGGTGAGCGCAGGCAGGCTCCCGGTCCGACCGTTCACCACGAACGCCGGCTCCGTGCCGCCGCCCCGCTGGTCGATGGACTCGAGCCAGGTGTACGGAGGTAGAGCCCGACTGATCTCGTCCAGGATATGCGGCCATATGTACCGGCCCGCGTCGATATCCTGAATGATGGACAGTTTCTGGGCGATCGTGTCCTGCCTGGCCTGGAGCGAGGCATTCGTCTCGATGAGGCGACTGTATCGTGCCGAGTCGGCCGAGGCCTGCTCGATCGCCACCTGGAGGTCCGCACGCTGGCTACGCACGCCGAAGAACATCCAGGCGAGCGCGAGCATCGCCACGATCCAGGCGACCGCGACGAACGCGGTGATACGGTCCACGGGCGGAACGGAGGTCGGCACCTTCAGCGGGATCGCCCCGCCGCCGCCCTTCTTCCGCTTCTGCGTACCCGGGAGGAGGTTGATCTTGATCATGGAATGGCTCAAGCCCTCCGCATGGCCAGGCCGAGGGGCAGCATCAGCATGGGTGCCACCTCGTCGACCGCGACCTGAAGGTTCACATCCGCGCGCACGGCCACCCGTTCGAGGGGGTTGGCCATATGCGTGGTTACGCCGAGGCGTTCGGCGAGCGCCGACGCAACGCCGGGCACCCGGGAACCGCCACCGGACAGGAACACCTGCTCGACGCCCTCGCCGCCGGACTGGGCGGTGATGAAGGCGATGGCACGCTCGATTCCGACCGCCAGCTCGTCCACCCGCTCGACTACGAACCGGTCGAGGTCGACGGCCGACTCGCGGCCCTGGACCACGGCTTCCGCCTGATCCGCAGTCAGCCCGCGCTCGCGCTGGAGCGCCTCACGGATTCGCCGCGAGCCGAACGGGATGTCGCGAACCACGATCGGAACGCCATCCTCCAGGATGTTCACGTTGGTGGTCTCGTTGCCGATGTTCACCAGCGCGACCATGCCCGAAAGGCTGTCGGGATAGCTGTGCTCGAAGGCGTTGTGCAGCGCGAAGGCATCCACATCCACGATCGTGGCGTTGAGGCCGGCGTCCGCGAGGAGCGCGAGACGATTCTCGATCAACTCCCGCTTCGCGGCGACCAGCAACACCGACATCTGCGGGCTGGTCCCTTCGGGATCCAGGATCTGGAAGTCGAGCTGCACGCTCTCCATGTCGAAGGGCACATGCTGGTGCGCCTCCCACCGGATGAGGTCACGCGCCTCAGCCTCGTCCATCCGATCCATCTGGATCTTCTTGATGATCACATCGTGGCCGCCCACGGCGGCGACGACGTCCTTCTTGGAGAGGCCCGCCGCCTCCACTGCGGAGCGGACGGTCTCGGCGACCAGGACCGGATCCATGACCTCGCCCTCGACGATCGCGTCGGGCACGAGCGGGAATGTCGCGATCTTGGTAATCTCGGGGTCACCACGCGAGTGATCGACCACGACGAGCTTCACGCAGCCGCTCCCGATGTCCAGGCCAGCTGTGACCTTGCTTCGGCCGAAGAGTCCCATTCGTCAGGATCCGTTGGTTGTCGGGGAGGCCATTGCTGCGGAATGTTTTAGACTACTTCCGCAGGGATGACCTGTCAATAATGCCGACACCGGCCCGGAGGCCAGGCGGCCGGGAACATCAGACCCCTGCATTTGCGAGCGGGGCCGGGTCCACGATCCAGGATCGGGACGCGAACGGCTTGATCGGCAGATCGCTGAACGCGTCCTGGATGCGACAGCTGGCGAACTGCACGAGTGAGTTACCGGTCGACACGCTCTCGGAGCCCAGGTCCCCATCGCCATGGATGACCAGGGAGCCACCCACGTGGTTGCCCGTGCCGGCGGTGAAGAACGAGCCCAATACGATCACGATGCCGTAGAACCTCATGTTCCCGGTCATCCGGAGATCGCCGTTGACGATGAGGATCCCCTGCCCGCGTCCCGTCTGGAGGGTGAGATCACCCTTCGCGTAGATGATGGGGAAGTGGTTGGTGCAGACGGGTTCCGGGTCCGGCATGGGGTCGGGTCGGTCCGGCTCGCCCCAGTTGCTGCGCACGGCCGTGTTGCAGACCTGGTCTCCATCGGGCCCCGTCGTCGACGCCGGTTGCATGTTGTTCTGGCTCTCGCCGGCCTCGTAGACCTTGGTGGCCATGGCGATCAGGTCCGACAGGTCGATGTCCCCGAAGTCGCTGAGCTCGGCGGTGGTCATGTCGGGCTCGGCCACAACGTCGGGCTCCCCGGTGATCCGGTCCTTCTTGCCCTCCCCGTCCGACACCAGCAAGGTATCCACCGCGACGACGGCGGGGACGTTGCTGCCATGGCAGTCGTCGGCGTCGAAACCGGTGATCTCCGCGTTACCACCCGCGCTGAGCTGACCGTAGACCGACACGGCGGCCGTGTAGGGGAGCTGGCCCGTGGTGGTGCGAACGAAGCTGCCGACGCGACGGACCGCCGTCTGGGAGCCCCGCGTGACGCCGCCCTCCGACTCGATCATGTAGATGCGGCCACCCAGGGGCATCACCCGGATCTGGTATTCGCCGAGCTGATTGCCGCCGTTC
>CAYXJH010000322.1:0-4225 GCA_964465415.1 uncultured Gemmatimonadaceae bacterium | reverse complement strand
ATCGGCTTCATGCCGATGTAGTGGTTCAGGATGTTGATGTTCTGGATGTCGTGCTGGGTGTGGCCCCAGATGTCCCGAAGGCCGATGAACATGCCAAGGCCGTCCCTGTACTGGGGCGCCACGATCCGGATCGACCAGAGCGGCAACCAGAACACCGGTATCAACAGGAGACCGGCCATCGCCATCAGTATCTGCTGGTGCTTCTTCATCACTTCAGACCCATGCTCTCGAGATCGAGAAGCGGAACCCTGCGGGTGGCGACCTGGACCACCCGCAGGGACCGGTTCGGTCAATCCGCGTACGCCGGACGGACCTCGTCGTCACCTGTCCGCCACATCAGCGCCACGTTCGATCCCGCGGGCGACACCCGGACGTAGCCCTGCATCTCCTGGTGGAGCGCCGAGCAGAACGCAGTGCAGTAGAACGGGTAGACACCCGGTCGTGTCGGGACCCACTTGTTCGTCTTCGTCTGGCCAGGGGCCAGGAGCGCCTCGGCGGTGCCCATGCCCTTGAGGGCGAAGCCGTGGAGGACATCCCAGTCCTGCTCCACGTTGGTGTGGTGGAAGTAGACCGTGTCACCCACCATGATCCCCTCGATGTTGTCGGGGCGCTGGTGGCTGCGGATATGCGCCATGTAGACGCGCACGACGTTGCCGCTACGCTCCACCCGGGCCTCGGAGAGATCCTTGATGGCGTGCGGGTGATTGTTGTCCGCCAGCGAGTACATGCGCCTGTTGTTCGGCTCGAGCTTGCTCGCCTCGATTGCCTGCGCGTAATGGGGCTCGCCGATGGTGGGGAAGTCCGACAGCATGACCATCCGGTCGCCGGAGATATCGTAGAGCTGTGCCGGGTGTGCCTGCTTCGGGCCCGTGGGCAGGAAACGGTCACGCGCGGTCTTCGTCATGCCCAGCATGTACCGGCCCGCCGGGTTGCGGTTGTCGCCCCGCGGGATCATGAGGTGGCCGATCGAGTAGAACGCCTCGATCCGGTCGACGACCTCGAACGTGGAGAGGCTCCACTTCACGATCTCGCTCGTGATGTACACGGAGGTGTAGGCGTGCCCGTTCCCGTCGAACTCCGTGTGCAGCGGGCCCAGACCGGGATTCTCCACCTCGCCGGCGATGGTCGACGCGTAACGCAGCACCGGTATCCCGTCGACCACCTCCTCGAACTCCTCGCCCGCGATGGCCGCCTGCATCTTCGAGAACGAGTGGACCGGGATCACCGTCGCCAGCTTGCCACCCGCGACAATCAGCTCGCCGCTCGGGTCCACGTCCACGCCGTGCGGGGACTTGGGCGTCGGCAGCAGGTAGACCGCCCCAGGCACATCCGCCGGGTCGAGCACCCGCACGCCGTTCTTCCGCTCCGACACGGCCATGCCCTGCGCCGGATCGTAGTAGTTGTGGTAATACTCGACGTCCTGCATCGCGCCTTTGCCCGCCCCGGCCGCCTCCTCGAGCTTCCGCCAGTTCACGGCGAGGATGTAGTCCTTGTCCGCGCGGGATGCCTCGATCTCCAGGAGCGTGTGCGCCTGCTCGGTGTTGTACGTCGTGAAGAAGAACCAGTCGCCCGAAGGGCCTTTCCCGGCCCGGGCCAGGTCGTAGTTGTATGGCGGCACCCGAAGCTGCCAGGCCAGGTTCATCCGGCCATCCTCCGGACGAATGCCCACGAACGAGATCCGGCCCTCGAAGTTCTCCTTGTAGGAATCGATAGGAACGTCGGCGTTGGGCACCCCGGGGATGCTGAAGCGCGTGGCTCCCACCAGGTACTCCGTGTTCTCACTCACGAACGACGAGCCGTGGTTGCCGCCCGTGTTCGGGATCTCCAGCACCTCGCGCGTCTCCATGTACCCCAGGTCGATGCGCGCCACCCTCGGCGTGTTGTTGCCGTTGATGAACACCCAGCGGCCATCCGCATCGCCATTCGTCTGGGACAGGTGGGGATGGTGGGAGTCATCCCACGCCTGGAAACCGTAGCTCGTCATGAGCAGCGGCTTCGTCTCCTCGGTGTACCCGTACCCGGTCTCCGGATCCTGTGAGAACACAGGGACTACCTTGAACATCCGTCCGGAGGGCAGCCCCCAGACACTGAGCTGACCGCTGTACCCGCCCGAGAGGAATGCGTAGAACTCATCGTAGTCGCCGGGACCTACGTAGGTCCGGGACGCGATGTCGCCCGCCGGACCCGCTGCCCTGGGGGCCAGGGTCATCGCGCCGATGCCTATCACGGCAGCGATAACGAGCACGGCCCAGATGTTGAACTTCATTTCTCGCTGACCTCCATCAGATCCGGGATAACCGTCCCGAGCGGGGCTGGCCGGCCTGCCGCCGACTGGCCAGATGACTTGCTCGCTACTCGACCACCGTCAGGTGGCCGATCATCCCCAGCGCCACGTGCGGGTCGCATTGGAAGTAGTACTCACCCGGTGGCAGATCCACTGTCACGTCATAGGTCTGACCAGGGACCTGCAGGTACGGGGTCGAGTCGGGGAGCCGGACGCCTTCCGGATTCTTGTCGGCCGGGAACGACGTGTTGTGGACTCCGCTCTCCAGCTTGAACCGGATCACGTCGCCCCGCCGCGCCGTCACCCGGTCGGGGCCGTAGTACGTCTCGCCGATCCCGAACATCCCGATCTCGATCACGGTCCCCGTCAGCTCCACGGCCGGGCCGGCCGCATTCGATCCGGCCTCCCCTCCGGCCTCACCACCGCAGCCGGCCGCCACCACTGCGGAGACCAGCACCGCCAATACCCTCCTCATCTCAAGCTCCTCCCGCGTACGTGACACCACGCGCAAGCTCCTCGAGCGTGGTCTGTTGAAAGGGTCCGCGCGCCTGATCCTTCAGATGGGACCACAGCCGGTGCGATGCGCATGGCGCCACCCCGTTGCAGTCATCCGACGACAGGAGACAGTCCCGGACCCGCGTGTCCTCCTCGAACACCCCGAGCACGTCGGCGATCGTGATCGCCCCGGCCGGCCGCGCCAGCCGAACGCCCCCGCCCGGGCCCCGCGTCGACTCCAGCAGTCCGGCCGCAACCAGATCCCCCAACGTCTTCGACAGGTAGCGGGGCGGTGCCTGAAGCGTCTCAGCGATGCTCCGCGATGTCCGATAGGTCCGCGCCTCCACCCTCGATAGAAGGAGCATGGCCCTCAGCGCGTGCTCAGCGGTTTGTGATAACATGAATTCCCCTATTCATCATATCGGCATGCCATTATAGGGTTAGCGGCACGGAAACGGCCGTCGGGGAAACCCTGGATTCGGGTGTGGGGGATTCCCCTACATGGTGGGCGAAGCTGTGGCGAGGGGGCTGGCGAGGCCAACCAGCGCGTCACGCGGAAGGGGTGCTACCAGCTTCGCGCCAGCTGGGTGCCGAACCCGAACCTGTGGCGTATGATTCAGCATCAGAGGGTCGCGGCGCCGCCGCGGGTGCCGTCCGATCCCTTCGACTCCTTACCCCGGTACTGCCTTGCGACTGTCCGATTTCATCAATGAGCAGCGGGAGCCGATCATGGTCGAGTGGGAGACGTTCGCGCGACGGCTGGGCGCGACCACCGAGACCATGGACATCGCGGCGCTTCGCGATCACGCGAGTGAGATGCTCACGGTGATCGCCGCGGACCTGGAGACCCCCCAGACGGAGCGTGAGCAGCGCAGAAAATCCACGGGCGAGGCGCCGGATGAGGCCGGCGACCCTGCGACCCCGGCGGAAGAGCACGGGGCGGACCGGGCCGACCGCGGCTTCAGCATCGAGGAGATGGTGTCGGAGTACCGTGCCCTCCGGGCGAGCGTGATCCGTCTCTGGATGGACACGTGCGAGACGCTCGGGGAGACGGACGTACGCGACATGATGCGGTTCAACGAGGCCATCGATCAGGCCCTCGCCGAGTCCGTGGTCCGCTACACGGCGGATCTCGAAGAGTCCAGGGAGATGTTCATCGCGATCCTCGGCCACGACCTGCGCACACCTCTGGGGGCGATCATCACATCCTCGGCGTTCATGCTCGAGTCGGACGAGCTCGAGGAGCCGTACCTGACGCTGACATCGCGCATCGCGAGCAGCTCGCGGCGCATGGAGCGCATGATCGGCGACCTTCTGGACCTGACGCGCAGTCGTCTCGGCGGTGGCATCCCCATCGAACGCGCTCGGATGGACGTGGAGACGGTCGTGCGGGACGTCGTGAGCGAGCTCGCGGCCGTCCACGCGGAGCGCGCCGTGGAGGTGGAC
>CAYXJH010000321.1:0-4230 GCA_964465415.1 uncultured Gemmatimonadaceae bacterium | reverse complement strand
AGGTGGTCACCGTAACTCCTCCGAACCTCGGGAGGTGCTGCATGTTGTGGTCGATCGAAATCCGGCGTCTACTCATGTTCGGCGCCGTCGGTGGTCTCATGGCAGGTTGCGACGGGGGGGGCGGCAACATCTCCGAACCAGCGGGTCCGATTCTCACCTCCCTCTCGCTCACGGCCTCCCAGACGCTCCTGTTCACCCGCCCACCGGGGAATACGGGCTCCGTGACAGCGAGAGCCCTGGATCAATTCGGCAACGACATGAGCGGACTCGGCCTGGCCGAATACACCAGCGACAACCCAGGTGTGGCCACAGTCAGCCAAGCGGGCACGGTCACGGCAGTGGACGAGGGATCAACGATCGTGCGCGCCTCGCTCACGGCAGGCGGGATAACCAGGACGGCGTCCGTTCATATCGGTGTAACCGAGGGTGAGCAGGCGGCCACCGTCAATGCCCCATTCTTCGTTTTCGATCCGGGTGCGGTCGACGTGGCTCGCGGTGCCACGGTTACCTGGGTCGTCGCGGCCGTGCCTCATAACGTGACGTTCACGACAGCGGGTGCTCCCGAGGATATCCCGACCTGGTCGGACGGGCCACGCACACGGACGTTCCCCGAGAGCGGCACGTTCGGGTACGAGTGCACGGTCCACGCCAGCATGAGGGGTACGATCGTAGTTCACTGATGTCCAGCGAACCGGGTTCGATCGATCGACGCGAGTTCGTTGGTATCGCGGCGCGGAGTGCGGGCCTCATGGCGGCAGGAGGGCTGGTGGCGTTCGGCGCATGCGACCGGTCCCCGACCAACGTCGACCGCGATGCGAACGGAGCACTCCTGCGCCAGCCGGGCTCCGCCCCCGCGGCCGCGTTATCGCTCCTGGCCGCGCCGGGACCGATGGCCGCCAGCGGCAACGCTTCAGCGGCGGGCTGGCTTTTCAACGGGTCGAGCCCCGGTCCCACGATCCGCGCGAGGCGCGGCGAGGACGCCCGGATCACGCTGTACAACAACCTGCCGGAAGAGACGATCGTCCACTGGCACGGACTCATCGTGCCGGAGGAGGCGGACGGCCATCCGCGGTATGCGATCCCATCCGGGGCGAGCTACGACTACGGCGTTCCCGTGAAGCAGCGCGCGCTGACGGCCTGGTACCACCCCCACGCCCATCATCGCACGGCGGCCCAGATTCACATGGGGCTGGCCGGTTTCTTCATCGTCTCGGACGATGAAGAGGATGCACTGGAGTTGCCCGCCGGTCCTCGTGAGATACTCCTGATGATCCAGGACCGGCGCTCCGATGCGGGTGCCGGCTTCGACTATTCGCCTTCGGGCGACGATCTGCTCACCGGTATGCTGGGTGACACCGTCTTCTGCAACGGCACAAGGGCGGCTCGGCTGCGTGTGACGG
Organism: uncultured Gemmatimonadaceae bacterium; assembly: GCA_964465415.1. Lineage (GTDB taxonomy): Bacteria > Gemmatimonadota > Gemmatimonadetes > Longimicrobiales > RSA9 > SLCC01. The sequence continues at coordinate 2,830 of CAYXJH010000321.1, read as the reverse complement.
CCGACACCTATCGCTTCCGGATCCTCAACGCTTCCCAGGCCCGGGTCTACCAGCTCGCGCTGTCCGCCGGTACCCCGCTCACGGTCATCGGCAACGACGGTGGTCTGCTTCCCGCCGCAGCAGAGGTGGAGAGTGTCTACCTCGGCGTCGGCGAGCGGGTGGACCTGCTCTTGGACTTCTCCCGGGTGGAGGTCGGTCGGCGGTTGATGCTGAGATCGCTGCCGTTCTCGACACCGGTGTCGAGTGGCCGTTTCCCGCAGGGGATGGAGATGGATGTCCTCGAGCTGGAGGTAGTCGGCGGGACGCGGTACGAGGGGGTGGTTCTGCCGGGCACGTTGTCGGCGGTGCCGCAGCTACCGGCTGCGGCCGTCGCCGGAGCGCGCACGTTCGAATTCACCTCGCCTGGCGGCTCGCACCACGGCATGCACCGGATCAACGAGCTGTCCTTCGACATGCTGCGGGTGGACGAGCAGATCCCGCTGGGTCGGCTGGAGCGCTGGGTATTTGTCAACAACAGCGCCATACCCCACCCGGTCCACCTTCACGGCACCCATTTCCAACTGCTGGGGCGCAGCGGCGGGCGTAGCACGATCTATCCTTACGAGGGTGGCTGGAAGGACACGGTTCTGCTCCTCCCGGGCGAGGAGGTCGAGGCGCTCGTGAGATTCGACGCCTACCGGGGAATATTCCCGCTCCACTGCCACAACCTCGAGCACGAGGACCTGGGCATGATGCTGAACGTGGAGGTGGTGTAGTGGTAACGAGAGGGCCTTTCGGTGCCGGGCTACACCGTCCAGGACTACGCCGTCCCGCTCCAGCACCAGCCCACCCAAGGCACGCAGCCGGTACATCGTCGACCTGTGGACGGACAATGAACGCCGCCGGGATCTCCCCGGTTCAATACGCCGTTTCCGGCGACCCACCCGCAGAAGGAGAGCACCATGCCTCATGCACCCAGTCCACGCCGCCACGCGTGGCCCGTCTTCGCCCTGCTCACCGCCGTCGCCGTCGCCGGCTGCGACGACTCGCCCACCGCCCTCCCGTCCGCCGACGCGCCCGCCGTCTTCGCGGCGGCGCCCCTTCGTCCCATACAGGGTGATTGCCATCTGACGTTCGAAGTCCTGGAGGTGAACTTCCCGGTCCTGCGGCAGCGCGACTACGGGACGTGTCAGCTCTCCCATCTCGGTCGTACCGGCTTCGATGGCATCCTGGAGATCAACCTGCTTCTCGGCATGCAGACGGGCACCCGCACCTTCACGGCGGCGAACGGTGACGAGCTGTACGCCACGGTGGCGGGCACCAGCGCACCCATCGGACCGGGGCTGATCGGCTTCTCAGCCACCTTCACCTTCACCGGCGGCACCGGACGTTTCGCGAACGCGAGCGGCTCGGCCCAGGGTGAAGGCGTCGCCAATCAGGTGACGCAGACTACGATGGTTCGCCTCGAAGGAAGTATAGGCTACTGAAGCTCCCGGCTGCGACCTGGGACCCGGCGGGATGCACCACGCCCGGCGGTGGAGCGCGCTCTCCGCCCGGCACGCGAGGCTCGCTCGCAACACTGGATGGACACGCGGACGCACACTCACAGGAAGAGGAAACAATGTCAAAATCATGGAAAATCGGCGCTATCGTGCTGGCAATGACATTCGCCAGTGGCTGCAACGACGAACCGGTGGCGGTGGCCCACCTGACCGCGCCGGAGCCGCAGGCGAGTGTCACGGGCAGCCCGAGGGATGCGGACGCGATTCAGCAGATCGTGACCACGTTCGATCAGACCTGGGGCTCCGACCCGGTGACGTATGCCGCCCAGTACGGGAGCATCATCGATTGGGTAAGTCCGAACGGTCTCATACTCAACGACCCGGCGGCGATCACCGCCCTCTATACCACTCTGTTCACGGGCTTCTTCGCCGGAACGACGCGGGTTTCGACGATTCGCAATCTGACCTTCCTCACCGGGACGGTCGCCGTCCTGGACATCGAGACGGAGGTGGTTGGAATCGCACGGGCGCTGGAGAAGAACGTTCTGATCAAGCGCGCCGGGGAGTGGCGGATCCTGCTGCACCAGCAGACGGCGGTAGCGCAATAGGGTGGACCGTCTCCGAAGTTCGGTGAGCACCGGAGCAGGGCGGGCGGCGTCGAAACGCGCCGCCCGCGCGCCCGCGTGAAGCTGGAGGGTCAGATCTCCGCGCGCCGGAGGAGCTGGGCGTTGATCGCCACGATGACGGTGCTGGCGGACATGAGCACGGCACCCACGGCTGGGGTCAGCAGGATCCCCCACTTCGCCAGTACGCCGGCGGCCAGGGGGATGGCTACGATGTTGTAGCCGGCGGCCCACCAGAGGTTCTGGACCATCTTCCGATAGGTTGCCCGGGACAGGGATATGATCCTGGGGATGTCCCGGGGGTCGGATCGGACCAGGACGATGTGGCCCGCCTCCACGGCCACGTCGGTGCCGGCGCCGATGGCGATGCCGATGTCGGCGGTGGCAAGGGCGGGGGCGTCGTTGACGCCGTCGCCGACCATGGCCACCCGCTTCCCCTGTTTCTGCATCTCCTCGACCTTGGACGCCTTGTCGTCGGGGAGGACCTCGGCGAAGACGGTGTCGATCCCCAGCTCTTCGGCCACCGCGTCCGCAACCGCTTTCGCGTCGCCCGTGAGCATGGCCACCTCCAGTCCTCGCTCGTGGAGCGCGTCCACCGCGGCCCGGCTCTCCTCGCGGACAGCGTCCGCCACGGCGAAGGCTGCCAGTGCCCGGCCTTCCCGGACCAGGTAGATGGCCGCCTGGCCCCGCTCCGCCGCCCGCTCCGCCGCGTGGCGCAGCGCATCG
>CAYXJH010000320.1:0-4246 GCA_964465415.1 uncultured Gemmatimonadaceae bacterium | reverse complement strand
GTGGAGAGCGCCGTGCGCGAGGCGCTGGCGTCCCTGGATAGCTCGGCGACGATGGACGCGCGGCCCGGCCTCCGGGCCAGCAACGGACCGTTGACCGGTCGCCAGGCCCGTCGCGACGCGGTCGCTGGCGGGGTGCCCCAGGCGCAGTCCGCGGTCGATCCTGGCCAGCTGGCGCTGTTCGTGGCCGCCTCGCCCGGTGGCGACCTGAAAGAGGGTGGCTCACCGCTCGGCGATCCGGCGGAAGCGGAGGCGAACCTCCGCGACGAGTCGGACCAGGATCGGCACCGTTCGCTCTGGCAGGTTCACGATGCCTACATCCTGGCGGAGACGCGCACCGGGCTGCTGATCATCGATCAGCATGCCGCCCACGAGCGTGTCCTCTTCGAGGCTCTGATGCGGGACTTCGACGCCGGTGGACGGCCCAGCCAGCGGCTCCTCTTCCCGATCACGCTGCGGCTATCCGCCGCCGAGTACGCCGTGGTGGAGGACACCCGCTCACTACTGGCCCAGGCCGGGTTCGAGGCCGAGCCGTTCGGCGGTCGAACGGTGATCGTGCACGCCGCGCCGAACCCCCATCCCTGGTTCAACGCGGAGCGGTGCCTGCGGGACATGCTGACCGAGCTGGCCGAGGGGAGCGAGCTCACCCGTGCCGCGCGCAATCAGTACGAGCGGCTCGCCATGACGTTTGCCTGCAAGGCGGCCATCAAGGCGGGGCAGCCCATGTCCGCGATCGAGATGCATCGGCTCTTCGACGCGCTGTTCGCCACCGAGCTGCCCTACCACGACGTGCATGGCAGGCCCACCGTCGTACGGCTCTCCGTCGACGAGCTGGCGCGGCGATTCGGCCGACATGGCTGACGACGCCATCGCCGTTACTGGACCGACGGCGTCCGGCAAGACGGCGCTGGCCATCTCCATCGCGGAACGGCTGGACGGCGAGGTCATCTCCGTGGACTCGCGACAGGTGTATCGTCAGCTGGACATCGGCACGGCCAAGGCCACGCCCGAGGAGCGGGCACGGGTGCCTCACCATGGCCTCGACCTGGTCGATCCGGGCACGCGCTACAGCGCCGGCCGGTTCGCGCGGGATGCGCGGCGGTGGATCGGCCAGATCCGACGGCGAGGTCGCGTGCCCATCCTGGCGGGCGGAACCGGGTTTTTTCTGCGTGCCCTGACCGATCCGCTCTTCGACGAGCCTCCGCTCGACCCCGACCGCAAAGCCCGGCTCCACGAAGTCCTGCGTACGTTCCCGGAGGATGGCCTCGAGCGCTGGCTCGCCGTCCTCGATCCGGAGGCCGCCGATCGGCTGCGCGCCGCTGGCGGCCGGCAACGTGTCCTGCGGGCGCTCGAAATCGCGCTCATGACCGGTCGACCGCTCGGCTTCTGGCAGCGCGCACGCCCCGCGCCGGCGCCAGCGGTTTCCGTTCTCTTCCTGGTCCTGGACTTGCCACGCGGTGACCTGTATTCCCGGATCAATGCCCGCGTCGACACCATGTTCGAACAGGGCCTGGAACACGAGGTCCGGCGGCTGCTCGATCAGGGCTACGGGCCGGATGACCCGGGCATGAATGCCACCGGGTATCCAGAGACGATCGCGCTCATCCGCGGCGAGATCGAGCCGGCCGAGGCCCGGGACCGGATCCGGCGTGCCACGCGGCGCTACGCGCGCCGCCAGCTCACCTGGTTCAGGAACCAGCTGCCACCCGGCGCGATTTGGCTGGACGGCACACGACCCCTTCACGACCTAACGGATGAGGCGGTGCAGAGATGGCAGACCGCGCATTGAAGATCGGAATCACTGGGTATCCCGTGTATGGAGGGTCCGGCGTCGTGGCGACCGAGCTCGGGCTCGAGCTGGCGAAGCGCGGCCATGAGATCCACTTCATCACCTATGCCCAACCGTTCCGACTCTCGCGTTTCGTCGAGAACGTTTTCTACCACGAGGTGGAGGTCCCCATCTATCCGCTCTTCGATTACCCGCCGTACTCCCTGGCGTTGGCGGTCCAGATGCAGAACACCGCGGAGCGGCGGAACCTGGACGTCCTGCACGCCCATTACGCCGTGCCCCACGCCACCTCGGCGTGGCTGGCGAAGGAGCTTCTCAAGGACGCCGCGCCACGGATCGTGACCACGCTCCATGGCACCGACATCACCCTGGTGGGTCGTGACCCGTCCTATCATGCGATCACCCGGTTCTCCATCCAGAAGTCGGACGGCCTCACCGCCGTATCCAACTACCTGAAGCGTGAGACCGTGGAACGCTTCGATGTACCGGAAGAGCGAATCGAGGTCATTCCGAACTTCGTGGACCTGAACCATTATGGCCGCGATATCCACCCCTGCCACCGCCACAACTTCGCGGAGCCGCACGAGAAGGTGGTCATGCACATCTCGAACTTCCGGTCCGTGAAGCGCGTGACCGACGTCGTGCTCATCTTTGCCCGCATCGCGCGCGAGCGGCCCGCGCGGCTCGTGTTCATAGGCGATGGTCCGGAGCGCGGGCACACCCAGCAGGTGGCCGCCGACGAGAACGTCGGGGACCGGGTCACCTACCTGGGCAAACAGGAGTCGGTGGCTGAGATCCTGGCGTGCGCCGACCTCTTCCTGCTGCCCAGTGACCAGGAGGCATTTGGTCTCGTTGCGCTCGAGGCCATGGCGTGCGGGGTGCCCGTCGTCGCCAGCCGGGTCGGGGGGCTCCCGGAGGTGGTGGTCGAGCCCGCCGGTGTCCTGAGACCCGTCGGGGACGTGGACGGCATGGCCGCCGCCGGGCTCGAGCTTCTCGAGGATGACCGCTGGGCGGAAGCCAGCCGCGCCGCCCGCGCGCAGGCCGCCACGTTCGCGGCGGACATTGTCGTGCCCCGCTACGAGGAATACTACGAGAGGATTCTCGCGTCATGAGCTACTTCGAGGCGATGGTGCTCGGCCTGGTCCAGGGGCTGACGGAGTTCCTTCCCGTCTCCAGCTCCGGTCACCTGGTCATCACCCAGGCGCTGCTCGACGTGCCCCAGCCCGGGATCTTCCTGGAGGTCGTGCTCCACGTGGCCACGATGCTCTCCGTCGCCATCGTATACCGCCAGCGGCTGCTCCAGCTGGTGGTCGGTGGCTTCCGCCGTGAGCCCGACGCGCTCCGCTACATCGGCCTCCTGGCCCTGGCGACCCTGCCGGTCGTCGTCGTCGGGCTGCTCTTCCGCCGACCCATCGAGGCCGCGTTCGACGCGCCCGCCATCACGGGCGTCATGCTCATCGTCACCGGCGTCATCCTCTGGTCGACCCGCTGGACCGCGGGGCACCGGCCCCACGACCAGCCGACGACCCGCCACGCCCTGGCCATGGGGTTCATCCAGATCCTCGCGCTGCTGCCAGGCATCTCCCGCTCCGGGAGCACCATTGCCGCAGGGCTCTGGACGGGGCTTCGGGGAGAACGTGCCGCCGAGTTCAGCTTCCTCATGTCATTGATCGCCATCGGCGGCGCCGCCGTGCTCCAGGCCACCGACCTCGACGCGGTCGGCGCCATCGACGGTCCGCTCATCGTCGGGTTCATCGCGGCGTTGCTCGCGGGGATCGCCGCGATCAAGTCCCTGGTCTGGCTGATCCGGCACCAACACTTCCACTATTTCGCCTGGTACGTATGGCCCGTCGGGATCGCCTTCCTGGCCTACCTGTACCTGGCATGAGCGGGTCGCACGGCCTCGAGACCTGGATGGGCAGAGACGTGGCGAGCCTTCGCGCCCAATGGGGCGTGCCCCTCCTCCAGATACACGAACGCGTCGCCTCGACCAACGACGTCGCCAGGGAGCTGGCCCACGCGCAAGCGCCCACCGGCACCACCGTGATCGCAAACCTCCAGTCCCGGGGACGGGGACGCAGGGGTCGAGAATGGATCGCGACCCCGGGCTCCAGCCTGCTCCTGTCCATGGTCCTCAAGCCGGAAACGCCGGGCGCCGAGGCCCTGCTGTCCATCCGGCTCGGGCTGGCCGCCGCCCGCGCCATCGAATCCATCACCCCCCTGGCCGTCGGCCTCAAGTGGCCCAACGATCTGTTCGTCCATGGGTTCAAGGTCGGCGGCATCCTGTGTGAAGGGGCCTCGGAGCGTGGTCGATCTCTTTTCATGGTCGCGGGCATCGGCATCAACGTGTCCCAGACCGGTCAGGACTGGCCCGCCGACCTCCGCGCCACCGCCTCGTCTCTCGAGCAGCGCCTCGGGCACCCCGTCGACCGGGTCGCACTCGCCGGCGCGGTCATCGCC
>CAYXJH010000319.1:0-4257 GCA_964465415.1 uncultured Gemmatimonadaceae bacterium | reverse complement strand
CTGGGCTGGCCAAGTCCCCGGCACCTGCTTGCCCCGCTGGGCGCCGGTCTGGTCGTGGGCGCTGTGGCCGGCATGGCGCTTTACCTGAATTGCGGGGTGTCCGGGTGCCCCGACGTCACCCAGCTGACAGCGTATCAGCCGGGCGGCGCGCCGGTCCTCCTTGACCGGTACGGCGAGCGATTCGCGGACCTCGCGCCGTACGAGCGCGTGGTCGTCTCGCTCGATAGCCTGCCGGACCACGCGCTGGACGCGTTCATCGCGATCGAGGACCGCCGCTTCTGGGAGCACGCGGGCGTGGACTGGCGTCGTGTGCCGGGCGCAGCGCTGGCCAACTTACGGGCGCGGGGCGTGGCGGAAGGCTCCAGCACCATCCCGATGCAGCTGGCCCGGAACGTATTCCCCAGGGAGCTGCCGGGCACGGAGCGGACCCTGAAGCGGAAGCTCCAGGAAGTACGGGTGGCGCGGCTGATCGAGGGTCGCTTCGAGAAGCGGGAGATCCTCGAGATGTACGTCAACCACATCTACTTCGGGGGCGGCGCGTACGGGATCGAGGCGGCGTCCCGGCTCTACTTCGGGAAGTCGTCCGGCGAGCTGACCCTGGCGGAGGCGGCCACGCTGGCGGCGCTGCCGAAGGCGCCGACGCACTACGATCCGCGGCGCGAGCCTGAGCGCAGCCGTGAGCGGCGGGACCTTGTTCTGGCCCAGATGGAGCGGCAAGGGTGGGTGGGTTTCGAGGAGGCCTCCGGGGCGCGGGAGACGGAGCTGGCCGTCCAGGCGGACGGGGTCCGTGACCGGTCCGGGATTCCGCTCGGCCCGGGGTTCGTGGACATCGTGCGCGATGTCATGGAAGCCCGGTTCGGCGAGGAGCTGTACCGGTCCCGATTGCGGATCTACACCACGCTGGATCCCGTCGCCCAGCGGGCCGCGGAGACGGAGCTGGAGTCGCAGCTGACGTCATTGAGGGCACGGGTCTCGGCGGGGGACGGCGATCTTCAGGGCGCGGTCGTGATCATGGACGCGGCGACGGGCGATGTCCGGGCCCTGGTGGGCGGCGGTGATCCGACGCTTTCCCGGTACAATCGGGCCACGCACGGCCGCCGCCAGGTCGGCAGCGCGTTCAAGCCGTTCGTGTTCGCCACCGCGCTCAATGAAGGCATTCCGACGAGCCAGATCGTGCTGGACGCGCCGCTCCGCATGCAGCTGTCGCGGAACGATATCTGGGAGCCGTCGAACTACGACGGCCGGTTCGAGGGCGAGGTCTCTCTGCGCCACGCGCTGGTTCGGTCGCGGAACATCCCCACGGTCCGACTCGCGTCGGCGGTCGGGATCGACGACGTCGCCCGGACGGCGCGGGCGGCGGGCGTGGGCGCGGAAATGGACGAGACCCCGGCACTGGCGCTGGGAACGGTCGCGATGAGTCCACTTCAGCTGACCACCGCCTACATCCCGTTCGCCACGCTGGGTCGGACGGCGGAGCCGCGGTTCGTGGTGCGGGTCGAGCACGAAGATGGCCGACTGCTGTTCGAGGAGCCGCCCGGGCCCTCGCGACAAGCACTGAGCCCAGCGGTCGCGTACATCATCACGGACATCCTCCGGGACGCGGTCAACCATGGCACCGGCACGGCGGTGAGGGCGGCCGGGTACCGGGGCCCCGTGGCCGGTAAGACCGGTACCACCAACAACGCGACCGACGTATGGTTCGTCGGCTATACGCCCGAGCTGGTCGGCACGGTCTGGATCGGATACGATCGACCGTCGTCTCTGGGACGGGGGGCGACGGGAGGCGGCATGGCCGCGCCCGTGTGGGGGCGGATCATGCGGCAGGTTTATGCCGATCGCCCCCATGTGCCGGAATGGAGGGCGCCGTCGGACGTGGTGGCACGCCGGATCGATCCGTGGAGCGGGCTGGTGCTGCGGGAGGGGTGCTATCCTCGGTACGGCCAGGCCCGGACGGAGATCTTCATTGCCGGCTACGTGCCCGAAGTGGTGTGCCCGTACCGCAGCTTCTGGCACGACTGGTGGAGCCGGTCGGGCGGTTGAGGCGGCACGTCCGGACCCGGCGTCACTCCATCCAGTGCAGGTACCCCGGTGGAAACCTACATCCGCCCCCTCCCGGTCGGCGGCGATCACGATCATGTGCAGGTCCGCCGACCCCTTCGAACCTTCGAGTCCTTCGCGTCAAGCAGTTGCCGTTCGCCGGTGAAAACTTGCCCTTGCTACGGCTCCAGCGTGACCCGTACAACCAGGGGCCGGTGGTCGGAGATAGTGGTGCTCGGGACGTGGGCGGTCGCGCAGTCGGCGCCACGAAGGAAGAGGTAGTCGATGCGCCGGACGGGCGAGTCGGAGGGATAGGTCAATCCTTCGCCAGCGCCGCAGAGGGACCAGGCGTCGCGCAAGGCGAAGAGGGTGGCGGCGATCTCGTCGCTGTCAGGTATGGCGTTGAAGTCGCCGCCCACGATGACCGTCCCGTCCGTGCCGGCACGGCGGTGGACCTCCGCAAGTAGGCCGACCAGCTCCTGACGCCGGTACGTCCCCGCACCCGTGTTGAGATGGGTGTTGAATACGGCCAGCTCGCCCCAAGGCGTGGCAACCATGGCGATGAGGGTGATCCGGGGCTCGTACGCGGGGTCGGCGAGATCGCGTGGGAGTCGGGCCGCGAGCGGGACCACGGCACTGTCGGCCATGGGCCAGCGGGAGAGGATCCCGAGACCGTACTCCCCGCCGTCGAAGTCGATGGCGCGGCCGAAGATGCCGTGCAGGCCGGTCATCCGCCGGAGCTCGGCGAGCTGATCGACGCCACCGGATCGATCGGTGCCCTGGTCCACCTCCTGGAGCAGGACGATGTCGGCGCCGAGCGTGTCGAGCAGCGCGGCGACGCGGTCCAGGCTCGGTTGCCGCTTCAGGTCCGTGCCAGCCCGGATGTTGAAGGATACGATGGTCAGCTCCGCGCCGGTCGCGTCCAACGCCGGGTCATGGCGTCGCAGTGCATCGTATCGGACAACGTGACCGTTGATCCCGTCGATCCGCTCCGGCAGCGTGCCGGGGTCGACGGGGTGGAATCGTTCCCCTTCCACGCGATAGGTCCGCTCGTTCAGCGAGTCCCGTCCGGGGAATAGGTCGAGCACGGTGACGGTCTGGAAGGCGTCCCCATCACCGCCCAGGAGCTGCCGGGCGCCCTGGCCGAGGGCCCCGGCGTGGAGCAGAACGAGGTCGCCACGCCGGCCCGGGTAATAGCTGTGGTGGTGGCCGGAAATGTGGAGCCGGACGCCCCCCACTTCCAGCGCCTCCCGCAGGACGTCCGGCCGATCCTGGACCTCGCCGGGCCGGTCGCGTCCCTCGGCCACTGCGTAGAGTGGGACATGTCCGATGGAGACCCGTAGCGCCGCCCGTCGCACCGCAGGACTCCCCAGCGTGCGGCTCACCCAGGCCATCTGGGCGCTGTCGCCCACCACGCCGCCGGTGGTGGCGTCGAGGACGAGGAACGCGACGTCGCCGGTGGTGAAGGCGTAATGGAAGGGGTAATCGGCGTCGTCCACCATACGGACGTCGGGCCGGTGGTCTGCCCAGTACTCGGCGGCCAGGCGGCGGTCGCGCTCGTGACCCGGATGGCCGGATCCGTCGTGGTTGCCGAGGGTGAACGTTACTGGGATCCCGGCGATGCGGAGCGGGGTGGCGACGACCGAGTCGAAGGTGGCCCACATGGCGCGGACATGGTCGTCGTCGAGCGTTGGCCGCTGGCCGGCGATCATGTCGCCGGCGATCAGGACCAGGTCGGGCCGCCAGTCGCGGATCGTGCGCTGTACCGCGTGGCCGACCTCGGGCTCGTACTGGGTGGACCCGTAGGTGGAGTTGAGATCGCTCATGACAACCACGCGGATCCGCTCGGCGGTGTGTGTGCGACCCTGGGGATCCGGGTGGGGCGCGGGAGTAGAGTGGGCGCAGGCCATGACCATGGCCAGGACCGTGGCCACGGGGGCGTGACGGGCAGAACGGGCGACGCGGGCGCGGATCCCCATGGTGGGAATCCTGGGCCGAGTAGACGGTCCGTGCAAGCGACGTTGGACACGCGCGGGAGGGCCGATGGTAGGGTTGCGGTGGCGCGCCGTTGACGCCGGCCGCCGACTGGGGGTACCGTGTCGACCACCCCATATCCCCGGAGAACACCCATGACACGATTGTGGCTCGCCCTGCTGCTGGCGGGGGTTGCTGGCTGCGCGCCCCGGACCACGGCGCCGTCCTCACCGGCGGCAGCCGCGC
>CAYXJH010000318.1:0-4288 GCA_964465415.1 uncultured Gemmatimonadaceae bacterium | reverse complement strand
CCTCCGCCGCATTCGCCCTGGTCGTACCCCTGGGGCTGGCGGCGGGCCAGCACGGCGTGACCCCGGCCGGCCTGGCCCAAGCGGGCGCGGCCATCGTGATCGCTGTCGCTGTTTACCTGACCGTCCGGCGCGCCGCGGCCTGGCCCTACGAACCGCCATGGAACGTCCGGGCCCAGGCGCTCGGCACGGCCATCGCAACAGCGGTTGTAGTGCCTCTGGAGCTCTGGCGCATGCCCTGACTAGACGTTCACTACGAGAACGGGACAAGCCGCTTCGCCCAGGATCCGCTCGACGCGAGGGCCCAGGAAGAGCCGTTCTGAGCCGGGACGTACATCGGTGCCCATGACGATCAGGTCCACACCTTCCGATTCCGTGACGTCCAGGATCGCGCTCTCGGGATCCGGCCCGACCTCGACCCGACCGCTCGCCCGGACCCCGTGCGCCTCGCCCAGGTGTTCCAGCTCCTGGACGATCTGACGGGCCGTTGTCATCTGGAAGGTCTCCGCTTCCTCCGTAGCCTTGAAATGGTACGGACGCGCGCGCTCCTCAAGGACGTTCAGGACCAGCACCTGCTCGCCGTGGTTGGCCAGGGCGAAACCGATCTCGGCCGCGTGGCGGGATGCGAGGCTGCCATTGGTAGGGATCAGGATGCGGCGGGGTGGCCACCGGCCCTCGGTGATCTTGCCCTTGACCACCATGGTGGGACACGGGGCCATGCGGACCATGGTATCCACCATGGGGTGGAACAGCGTTTTCGCGCCAGGCCTGGTCTCAGTCGCGCCCATGACCATCAGGTCGTAGTACTTGGCGGCCTCGTCCAGGATCGCGCGGCTCGGATCGTTGCTGTTCACGACCTTCTTGACGAGCTCCACCTTCTGGAAGCTCTCTCCGAGGCGCTCGAGGAACGCGGCGCCCTCGGCACGGCCCCCGTCGTCCGCAACGTTGAAGAGGGTCACGGACAGGCGGTGCTGCTCGTTCATGCGCTCGAGGACGTGCGCCTCGATCGTATGCACGTGATCGCCCCTCTCCCGTCGGCGGACCGGCAGCAGGACCCGGTGGATCTTCGCGATGACGCTTCCGGCGGCCATCTCCTCGCGCCGCAGCCGCTCCAGCTCCTGTTCCTCCGGAACCACGTGCCGGAGGACCCAACGGAGGGCGGGCGGTGCCATGAGCGAGGTCACCATCGCCATGATCACGATGATGGAGAACATGTCTTGCGACAGGATCCCCAGCGACAGGCCGATCGTGGCGATGATGATCTCCATGGCACCACGGGCGTTCAGCCCGGCCCCGAAGCTGAGGGCCGTCCAGTGCTCGCGCCCGCCGATCAGGCGAGCGCCCAGGTACGTGCCCGCGACCTTGCCGGCGGTGGCGATCCCGATCACCACGAGCGTGATCATCAACAGCTGCGGCGTCAGCAGCTGTCCGACGTTGACCTTCAGCCCGGCGACCGCGAAGAAGACGGGCGTGAAGATCCCGAGTGAAACGGTGATCAGCTGCTGGTGCACGGCATCCGGCAGCCTTGGCATCTGGCCGAACAGTACGCCCATGACGAACGCCCCGAGCACCGCCTCCAGGTGCAGCGCCTGCGTGAAGGCGCCCCAGAGGAACGTCATGACGACGACCAGCGTGACCAGTCGGTCGGCGCTCACCACTTCGTCCTGGACGAAGTCCAGCAGCTTCTTGACCAACCAACGGCCAGCGGTGAAGCTGAGCAGCAGGAATGCGAGCACGCTACCGACCGCCTGCGCGACGGAGCCTGCCGTTACCACCTCCCCTGCCGCCAGCCCGGCTACGATCGACAGCAGGATCCAGCCGATGGTATCATCGCTCATCCCTGCCGCGATAATGGTCTGGCCGATGTCCCGGCGCATCAGGTTCAGGTCCATGAGGACCTTGGCGATCACGGGAATTGCCGAGATCGACATGGCCGTTGCGACGAACAGCGAGAAGACCAGACGCTGCTCGGTGTCGGCCAGAAGGAAGTCCGGGAGGTGTTGGCCGAGCAGGAACCCGCTGGCGAACGTCATCAAGATGCCGCCACCGGATACGCCGATCGCGGTCCTGGCGTGACGGCGGATCAGCGCAAGATCCGTCTCCAGCCCTGTGATCAGGAGCAGGAACATCGCGCCGATCATGCTCACGAGCTCCAGCAGGTATCCCTGGAGCTCGGTCTGCGGAACGATCCATTCACCGAGCAGCGGGAATACCCCGCTCAGAAGTGAGGGGCCGAGGACGATTCCGGCCAGGATCTCACCGACCACGGACGGTTGACCCAGCCGCTGAGCGAGCTCCCCCAGCGTCCGAGCTGCCAGCAGCAGCACGGCCACCTGGAAGAGCAGGATCAGGACATCATCGTGAGGTGCTGCGGTGAACGGACCCATCACCAGGCGGCAAAGATCGGCATTGTCGTGTCGGCGAAGGGATGCGCCCATGGGCTTCGGCCGGACTTCGTAGTGCGCCGGCCGGCCCTCGACCGGAGCCTACGGCCAGGCGCAGCCGCAAGCAAGGCTCCCGTCGCGGACCACCCAGCGGCCGAAGTCGCGGGCCGTGAAACGGTCAGGGGACCCGAACGATTCGCTCGGCCGTCAGCAGGAACTGCTCATAGTATCCGGCGGGCACGAGGACCTGGACACCGAGCGGGTCCAGGATCGGTGCGAGTGGTGCGGGGTCGAAGGTAGCCCCGGGCCCCTCGTCCATGGGTGACCAGAAGTCGTCCCAGTGGTGAGGGACGAACGCGCGCGGTCGGAGCACCTCCACCACCTGCCGAACGTGTGCTGCGCCACCGTAACCGATCCACAGGTCCACGCGCTCGAGGCCTTCCTCCCGGAGCGCAGCGGCCAGCGATTCGCGGGCAGGGCGATCCGGCGGCGCGAACTCCATATTCGTCAGGTCCACGCCCGCCTCCCTGAGGTAGGCCGAGTCGTCAGGCGCCGTGACGTCCCAGGTGTCCGGGTTTCCCGTGTTCGACCAGAACAGCGTGACCGGACCGGCCGTGGTCGCTACCGTGATAAGGTATCCGCGTGCGCCCCCGCCGTTGGGGTAATCGTCGAGGAAGCCAGGCCTGAGGCCGCCGGTGGCCGGGTCGACTGAGGGTGGGGACCGGAGCTCGAGGGGTGCGCGGAGGCGCCGCCCGGTGGGCGAGGAGGGGTCGCCCGAGTGATCCCAGCGCACCACCCTGACCCTGACGTCGCGGCCGACCTCGAACGACTCTCCGCCCTCCATGGCCGTGCAGCGGGCCGGATCGACCCCAAGCGCCACAGCCTGGCGGCACGCGGTCCGGGCTCCCGCGATCCGGGCGGAGGTCAGCCGGGCCATCGCGGGCACGTCGAACGCGTGATCCCAGTGCGTATGGCCGACCAGGATCCAGTCGGCTCGAAGTCCGGGCAGTGCCGGGTGCAGGAGGCGCCGCAGCTCCGCAGTGTCCGTGACCGCCGTCCCCAGCGACGAGCCGTCCGCCTCCACCAGGCGACGATCGATTCGCGTCAGGTACCCGTCCAGCAGGATCCGCGTCTCCCCCGCCTCCAGCAGCCAGGCGGTGACCGAGAGCCATGTCAGACGGACGGTGTCGGGTGAGCGCTCGGGCTCCGCAGACTTGGCGGGGAGAACGCCGATCGCCAGCCCGGCGACCATGAGGGCGACGGTGGCGGCAGCGAGCAGCGCGCCGATGGACAACGCGCCAGTGGGCCGGCGAGGAGGCGTTCGGTGCATCGCGTTCATGTCATCATCATTCCAGTAGCTGTCTCAATCGGATCGTATCGGTCTTCGATGCGTGCCGCGGGTCTCGTGGGATCCGCTCGAGCACAACGACTCGGTCCAGAGGCATCGGGCTGAGCGCCGCCGCGAGGTGCTGCGGATCCGGTGGCGTCCCCTCGATGCACAACACCGCGTCGGTGCGGCCCGCGACGGTGACGCCGAGGTACGCCGCGTGTCGTACGCCCGGCACCTCCAGCGCCCGGGCCTCGGCCGCCATGGGCCACCATGTCCCGTCGCCGCGCTCCACCCGCTGGCTGACGCGGCCCAGTAGCCAAAGGCGTCCTTCCTCGTCGAACATCCCGCCATCGCCGGTACGGTGCCAGACCCGGTCACCATCCCGCACCTTGGCCAGCGACTCGGCCTCCGCATCATCCAGGTAACCGCGCAGGACGTGCTCGCCCGCGACGACGATCTCGCCCGCCCCGCCGGTGGGGACCTTGAGGCCGTCCAGCGTCCCGGGGGCAATCGGCCCGACGACCGGGCGGATGATCCGGACCTCGATGTCCGCTACGGGGCGGCCGGCGCATACGCC
>CAYXJH010000317.1:0-4295 GCA_964465415.1 uncultured Gemmatimonadaceae bacterium | reverse complement strand
ATCCTTCCCACGAGAAGGCTGTTGGGCCTCTTCCAGACCTTGACGATCTCGCCGACGGGGTCCGGCAGGGCCGCGACATCCCTCAAGCTCCCCTGCATCTCCCTTATCAGCTTGTCATCAATGCGCAGACGATCGATGAGGCTCTTGGCCATACCCTCTTTTTCGGCGGCGTGCACGTCCTTCATGTTCTCTTCGTAAAGGTAGTCCTGATTCTTTCCGAGCGATCGCCGCGCCCCACAATCCGATATCGTCCACCCAGGCGTAGAGCACCGGCGTGAGCATGAGGGTCAGCACCATGGAGGTGGTCAGACCGCCGATGACCGCCTGGCCGATCGGCGCGAACATCTGACCCATCCCCTCACCGGCGAAGAACGCCATCGGCGTCATGGCGATGAGGGTGGTGAGGGACGTCATGAGCACCGGCCGCATGCGCGCCTGACAGCCGGTCAGTAACGCGGTGCGTCGATCCATTCCTCGTCCGCGGAGCTGATTCACCAGGTCGATCATGACGATGGAGTTGTTCACGACAATGCCCACCGTGATCAGGATGCCCAGGAACGACAGGATGGACAGGGATGTGCCGGTCAGGAGGAACACGATCCCCATCCCCGGCACCGCGAAGAAGATCGAGAAGTAGATGATCACCGGCAGGAGGAGGCTCTCGAACAGCGCGGCCAGCAACAGGTAAATCAGGATGAGCGCGAGCGCGGCGGCGAACAGCATCTCGCCGAACTGCTCCTGCTCTTCGCGGAAGCCACGGCCCAGGTCCCAGCTATACCCGGCCGGCAGCTCCACGCGCTCCATGAGCTGCGCGATCTCCTGCTGGACCGCCTCACGGGTTGAGCCGGGCGCCACCTCGCCGGAGACGCTCACGGACGTCAACCGGTTCTCGCGACGGATGTCCTGGGGGCCACCGACCACCAACAGGTCCGCCACCGTATTGAGCTGCACGTTGCGGCCATCGGGTGTGCCCACGGCCAGCGTGCCCAGTTGGTCAATGGACAGGCGGTCCTCCTCCCGGAGCTGGGCCAGGACCTCGACCTCCCGATCGCCGGAGCGGAACCGGGTCGCCGCCCGGCCCCGAAGCGCGCCGGATACCGCCTCGGCGACGTCCCGGGCGCTCAGCCCCTGTCGCTCGGCTGCTTGTCGATCCACCCGGATGCGGACCTCCTCGTTCCCGGCCTGCAGGGAGTTGTCCAGGTTCTGGACCCCGCGTACCTCTCGCTCGATCCGCCACTCGACCTGTTCGGCCAGCGCCGCCAGCATGTCGGTGCTCTCTCCGATCAGCCGCACGCTGACCCGGCCTCCCTGTCCCCAGGCCCGCCGCTGACGCCACTCGACGCCCGGGACGATCGGTAGCTCGTCCTGGATCATCATGCTGATCTCCGCCCCGGAGAGCTGCGCGCCCGCCGAGTACGGCTTCAGCGAGATCATGATGTTGCTCCAGTTCTCCGACGACATGGCCGACACGTTCTCCACCTCGAACCGTTCGCGGTTGTCGAGCAGGAGCGTCTCGACCTGACCGAACAGATCGCTTCGCTCGTCCACGGACATGCCCCGGGGGGTCGACACGGACATCATGACGAAGCGCCGATCCTCGCTGGGCATCAGCTCCATGGGTAGCGACCAGATCACGTAGCCGCCGGCGAGGAACACCAGGAGCGCGGCCAGGCCGGTGAACGCGCGGTGGTCCAGGAGACGGTCCAGCGCTCGCCGATAGCCGTTGGAGACATGGGAGAATACGCCGCCGGGCTCGGGCATGCGGCCCCGGAGGAGCCACATCGCCAGCAGTGGCACGAGCGTGAACGCGATGCCCAGGCTCGCAGCGATCGCGAACGAGATGGACATGCCGAACTCCCGCATCTGCGTGCCCATCATGTTGGGCGTCATGAAGAACAACGGCATGAAAACGACGATGGTGGTGGCTGTACCCGCCAGGATGGCCAAGCCCACCTCCGAGGCGCCCGACACGGCCGCATCCTCGGCGTTGTCACCCATCTCCCTGTGGCGGAAGATGTTCTCGACGACCACGACCGCATTGTCGATGAGCATCCCGACCGCGAGCATGAGCCCCGACAACGTGATCACATTGATGCTGGCGCCGAAGGCGTACAGGATCGCCACCGTGAAGATCAGCGAGACGGGGATCGATGCCGCCACGATGAGCGTCGGGGTGATGCGTCTGAGGAAGATGAAGAGGATGATGATCGCCAGGACGCCACCGATGGCGCCCGCCTGCATGAGCGCGTCCAGTGCCTCGATGATGCCTTCCGACTGGTCCTGCCAGAACCGGAAGCCGATGGCCGAAAGACCCGGCTCCTCCCGCAGCGCCTCGAGAGTGGCGCGGACATCGCGGGCCACGTCGACGATGTTGGCCTCGGAATCCTTGAAGACCTGGAGCTGCCGGGCGTTCTGCTGGTTGAGCCGGAAGAAGTAGTCGCGCTCAGGGTACTCGTAGCGGACCGTCGCCACGTCGCCGAGCCTGACGCCGTTCGAACCAAGCGGCAGGGCCGCGATATCCTCCGGTCGCCTGAACGTGCCTTCGGCCCGGACCAGGAACCGGACCTCCCCCAGCTCGATCTCGCCGGCCGACACGTCCTGGTTGCCGCGGGCCAGGGCCTGACTGATCTGCGCGAGCGTAACGCCCGCGGACTGCATCCGCCCCTGGTCGAGCTCGACGGTGACTTCTCGCTCCTCCAGGCCGCTGAACTCGATGGCCGCCACGCCGGGCACGGCGAGGATCGCCGGTTCGACCCGACGCTCGATCAGCTCGGTGAGACGGGCCGGGTCCCCTTCCCACGAGATGGCGCCCCGCAGCACGGGCTGATCGTCCGTGCCCCAGCGGCCCAGGTCGATCCGATCGACGTCCGCGGGTAGCCGGCGCCTGGCCAGCTCCGCGCGCTCACGGACCTCCAGGGACGCCATGTCCATGTTCGTCCCGGGCTGGAACTCGAGCTCGAGCCGGGCCCGGTTCTGGCTTGCCGTGGACGTGAGGTTCTCCAGCCGCCGAACCGTCCCTAGCTCCTCCTCGAGCGGTCGCACGATCTTGCGCTCGACCTCCGCCGGGCTGGCGTCGGGGTACGGGACCGTGACCCGGACGACGGGTCGCTCGAAGGACGGCCAGAGGTCCAGGCTTATCTGCGACAGCGAGATCGCGCCGACCACGACCGTGGTGACGATCATCATCCCGGTGGTGACCGGCCGGCGAACGGCAAAGCGGGGCAGGGACATGGCTCAGTCTCCCACGATCTCTGGCTGCGGTTGGGCCACGGTGGGGATCCGGGCCCGCAGGTCCGCGCGGCGCAGGCTCCACCCTTCCACGAGTTGATAGAGGACCGGTACCACGAGCAGCGTGAGCAGCGTGGCGAACAACAGCCCGCCGATCACCGGGATGGCCAGCGGCGCCCGCAGCTCCATGCCCTCGCCGCGGATCACCGCCAGCGGCAGGAGACCGAGCACGGTCGTGAGCGTGGAGATCACGATGGGTCGCAGCCGGAGACGGGCGCCCTCCCGGATCGCTTCGTCCAGGCCCAGACCCTCGTCGCGCCGGAGCTGGTTCACCGTGTCCAGCAGCACGATGGCGTTGTTGACCACGATCCCGGCCAGCATAACGACCCCGATGAGCGCGACCACGGAGATAGGGGTTCGGGTGATCCAGAGCGACAGACCGGCACCCACCAGTGCCAACGGGACCGACGCCATGATAACCATGGGCTGCCGGAAGGACTCGAACTGGCTGGCCATGACGAGGTAGACGAGGAACACCGCCAGGAGCAGCGCCATCTGCATCGACCGGATCGAGCTCTGGAGCTCACGGGACTGGCCGGCCACGACGATCGTCATCTCGTCCGGGGCGGGCACCGTTCGGACCTGCTCCTGGACCCGGCCAAGGACGCCCGCCAGGTCGCGGCCGGCCGGAGTGGCCTGGACCAGGGCGACGCGCGAGCCGTTTCGGCGGATGATCTCCGCCGGACCCTCCCCGAAACCGAGCGTGGCCACCGACGATAGCGCGACGCTGCCGTTCGGCGTCTCGATCCGCAAGTCCGCCAGGTCCTGTAGGGTCCCCCGCTGCTCCTCGCGGGCCTGGACCAGGATCCCGATGTCCCGGTCTCGTTCGGTCAGCTCGGTCGCATCGATCCCACGGACCCGGGCTCGCACCGCCTCCGCGGCTTCGCTTACCGTCAGGCCGGCCCGGGCTGCCCGCTCACGGTCGAACCGGATTGTGACCTCCGGATTCCCCTCCCGACGTGGCTCCTCGACGCCGGCCACATCCGGCATGGCCCGCAGCCGGGCCC
>CAYXJH010000316.1:0-4300 GCA_964465415.1 uncultured Gemmatimonadaceae bacterium | reverse complement strand
ATCAAGGGTCGGATCGAGGAGATCCGGGTCGCCATCGAGAAGTCCACGAGCGACTACGACAGTGAGAAGCTGCAGGAGCGGCTCGCGAAGCTGGCGGGCGGCGTTGCGGTGATCAACGTCGGCGCCGCGACCGAGACGGAAATGAAGGAGAAGAAGGCTCGTGTCGAGGACGCGTTGCATGCGACGCGCGCCGCGGTCGAGGAGGGCATCGTGCCCGGTGGTGGCGTGGCGCTCCTGCGGGCACGGGCCCGCATGAGCAAGTTCAAGGCTGACAGCGCCGAGGAGCAGATCGGTGTGGACATCCTGCTCCGGGCGCTGGAGGAGCCGATCCGGCAGATCGCGAACAATGCGGGCCAGGAAGGGTCGATCGTGGTCGCGAAGGTTCGTGACAGCAAGGACGAGAACTTCGGCTACAATGCGCAGACGGACGTGTACGAGGATCTGGTCGAGGCTGGCGTGATCGACCCGACCAAGGTGACGCGTACGGCCCTGCAGAACGCGGCTTCGATCGCGGGCCTGCTGCTGACCACGGAGTGTGTGGTGGTCGAGCGGCCCGAGGAGGAGAAGGCGCCGGGCGGGATGCCAGGCGGCGGCATGGGCGACATGTACTAGCCCCGCGACCCTCCGGTCGTGACCCAGGACCCCCCGTCGCCGGCGAGGCGGCGGGGGGTCCGCCGCATCCGGATCCTGGGGGATCCGGACGGCCGCACTGGCTCAAGCCGGGCCTCGCGCGGTCGATACTCTTCAACAGGGGATCGATCTGCAATACTGGGGAACGGAACCGATGGGCCGCGATCGACGAATCCTGGTAGTCGAAGATGACGCACCGGTCCGCGAGCGGGTGGCAGGCTACCTCGAGTCGCGAGGCTACGAGGTCGCCCGGGCGGCGAACGCGGAGCAGGTGTTGTTGCGGATGTCACGGGACCGCGAGCCGTTCGACGTGGTCCTGAGCGACATCCACCTGCCCGGTCTCACGGGGATGGAGCTGCTGCGTCTCCTGCTGACGCATGCGCCGCTCCGACCGGTCATCATGATCACCGGGGACACCGACGCCGCGCTGGCGAGGCAGGCGTTGAGCTATGGAGCCGCCGGCTACCTGCTCAAGCCGTTCCAGCTAGTCGAGCTGGAGGTCATCGTCCGGCAAGCGATCGCCCGTCTGGCGCTCGTGGAAGCGGCCGGGACCCTGGCCCTTGATGGTGAGCTCGCACCGTCGCGGCCGGGGTCGGGAGTCGGAATGGTCCCTTCCGTCTGGCTCGAGCTGGCGGATCGACGCTCTGGCGCGGGTGCGGGCCACGGCCACCGGGTCTCCAGGATCGGCGCTGCGCTGGTGTCGGGATTACCCGCCGGCCTGTCGGCCGATGACCGGGCCGCGGTGACGGCGGCCGCCATCACCCATGAGGTCGGGCGCCTGTTCGGCCCGGCGCCCACGCCGGCGGAGCTGGGCAGCCGCACGGCGCAACTGTTGTACGACCTGGGCGTGGAATCGAGGGTGCTGCGCATCGTCAGTCACTTGCGTGAGCGGTGGGATGGCAGTGGCGCGCCCAACGGGCTCGGTGGAGAGGCGATCCCCGTGGGCTCCAGGATCGTGGCGGCGGCCGACGCCATCGACCATGGCGCGATCAACCGCCTCGAGGCCGGCGGTGACCCCGCGGGGGCGGTGGCCAATTCGCTGGCCGACATGGCGGGGCGGGCGGAGCGGATGTTCGGCCCAGACGTCGCTGCGGCGATCGAGGCGACCCGGAACGTGATCGAAGCGGTCTGGATCCTGGCACGGGGGCCCCTCGAGGACGCGGCCTCCGCGGCCTGACGGCACCCGTCAGACGGTGAGACCCGAGCTCGCCTGCGCGGCGGCCTGCCGGTATCGGTCCACGTAATCGCGCACCATGCGGTGCGTGGTGAAGAACGGCGCGACCTCCCGGATGCCGGCCGCGGCCCGCTCCATCCAGGCTCGTGGCACGCCATGGTCGTCCCGGTCGAAGAACGTGGGCACGACGTCGCGCTCGAGGACGCGGAACAGCTCGGCCTCATCGGCACGGTCCGCGGCGTCCGTCGATCCGGATCCGTGTGCGCCGTTGATGGCCCAGCCGATCGGCACACCCCGTGACTCGGCGTCCCTGTACGCCTCGTCCCACCACCCATCGAGAATGCTGACGTTGACCACGCCATTGGCGGCGGCCTTCATCCCACTGGTCCCGCTGGCTTCCATGGGTCGCCTGGGCGTGTTGAGCCAGACGTCCGCACCCTGAACCAGCTCCCGGGCCAGGTCGATCCCGTGCCCCGGGAGGAACACGATGCGATCGTGGAAACGCTCATCGTGGGACACC
Organism: uncultured Gemmatimonadaceae bacterium; assembly: GCA_964465415.1. Lineage (GTDB taxonomy): Bacteria > Gemmatimonadota > Gemmatimonadetes > Longimicrobiales > RSA9 > SLCC01. The sequence continues at coordinate 1,976 of CAYXJH010000316.1, read as the reverse complement.
TCGACGATGCGCCGGATCAGGGCCTTCCCGCCTTCGTCCCGCGGGTGCGCCTTTCCCGCGAAGATGATCTGGGCCGGCCGCTCCTCGTTACGCAGCAGCTCCTGCAACCGCTCGAGGTCGGTCAGCAGGAGGGTCGCCCGCTTGTACGTCGCGAACCGACGGGCGAACGCGATGGTCAGCGCGTCGGGATCGAGCCGGGCGCCCGTTCGGTGGCGCACGAACTCCAGCAGTCGGCGGCGCAGGCCGGTCCGGACCTCCCAGAGTCGAACCGGGTCCGGCGAGGGTCGCCGCTCGTCCCGACCCAGGTCGTCGACGGCCACGTCGTAAAGGCGCGCCACATCCGCGTGGACCCAGCTGGGGAGGTGCACGCCGTTCGTCACGTGACCGATCGGTACGGCGCTCACGTCCCGGTCCGGCCAGAGGTCTCGCCACATCTCCCGCGTCACCTCGCCGTGGAGCGCGCTGACGCCGTTGACCTGCTCCGCCAGACGGATGGCCAGGATCGTCATGGTGAACGGCTCGTCCGGGTCCACGGGGTCGACTCGCCCGAGCGCCATGAACCCGTCGACATCCAGGCCCATGGAGCGGGCCGTGCCCGTGAAATACGTCTCCATCAGCTCGGCGGGGAACCGGTCGTGACCCGCGGGCACGGGCGTGTGCGTGGTGAAGACGACGTGTTTGCGAACGGCCTCGATGGCGGCGTCGAGGCTCTGGCCGTCCTCCTGCATGCGCTCGCGCACGAGCTCGAGGCCGATGAACGCGGAGTGGCCTTCGTTCATGTGGATGGACCGGGGCGACACGCCCATGGCCCGCAATGCACGATATCCGCCGACGCCCAGCAGGATCTCCTGGGATACGCGCATCTCCTGCTCGCCCCCGTAGAGCCGGGAAGTGAGGGATCGGTCTTCGCCGGAGTTCTCCGCCAGGTCCGCGTCCAGGAGGAAGAGCGGCACACGACCCACGTCGGCGCGCCATACCCTGGCCATCACCTGCCGGCCCGGGAACGGGACGGCGATCCGCAGGATCTGATCCCCATTGCCTCGGACCGGTCGGATGGGCAGGTCCTCGAAGTCGGCTGCCGGGTACGACTCGTGCTGCCGGCCGCTGACATCCGTCGACTGCGTGAAGTAGCCCTCGCGGTAGAGCAGCCCGACGCCCACCAACGGGACGCCCAGGTCGCTGGCCGACTTGAGGTGGTCTCCGGCCAGGACACCCAGCCCTCCGGAATAGATGCGCAGGCAGTCCGTGAGGCCGTATTCCGCGCTCAGGTAGGCGACCAGAGGCCGGTCGGTCGGCTCGTCCGTCGCCTCGAACGCCCCGCGATACCAGGTGCCCTCGCCGGCCAGGTACACATGCAGGTCCTGCCACAGCGCCTCGGCTCGCCGCGCCCGGCCCGGGTCATCGTCGACCAGAGTGCGGGGCACCCGCCGCAGCAGCGCGACCGGGTTGTGACCGACGGCCTCCCAGAGCTCGGGGTCCAGCTCACGGAACAGGTCGCGCGCCGCTGGCTGCCAGTCCCAGCGGAGGTTGAAGGCCACGTCCTGGAGCTTTTCGAACGGTGTCATTCAGTCTTTCGCCGTCAGTCCGGCGTCCCGTGATCGTTTCGTTTTTCGATGCGAGGCCCCAAGGTAGAGGACCACCCGCGATCCGAAAAGCCCGCCGGGGGCAACCGCCGTGCCCGAACGCCGCAGGGGGCGGGCGCGAGGTCAGTGCGTGCCATCGACATCCCGGAAACGCTTCACTAGTGTTGTGACGCCGCATCTCGTGTCGCATGCCTGGCGCAGTCCGGACGGGCGGCGGCGAGGTCTCGGCCGGTCCGCGCGCGGCCGACACGATCACAGCCAGGAGAATCCCGCGGCCCATGACGCATACGACGCATGACGACACGATCACGGTGGCGTTGCCCGACGGCTCCACCCGTGAGGTGGCGCGGGGCTCCGACGCGCGCGCCGTCGCCGAAGGGATCGGACCCGGCC
>CAYXJH010000315.1:0-4308 GCA_964465415.1 uncultured Gemmatimonadaceae bacterium | reverse complement strand
ACGAGGTCCTGGCCGGTCCGGACGCCGTCCAGCGCCTCTTCGTCCTGCCCGATGGCCTTGCGCCGGATGCCCCCGCCGGGATGGACACGGCGCGTGCGGAGAAGGTCTACCTCGGCTTCCGCGACGGCTCGCCCGTCGGCTTCGCCGTGGTGGGCGCAAAGCCGGGGTTCCAGGACATCGTCCAGGTCATCTTCGGCTACGACCCGGCCACGAACCAGGTACTGGGGATGCGCGTGCTGGAGAGCAAGGAGACGCCGGGCCTGGGCGACAAGATCTTCAAGGACCTGCGGTTCGTGCGGGGCTTCGAGGGTGTGTTGACGCCGATCCGGCCGGTGGGTGAGGGGGCGGGGACGGGGTCTCCGAATGAGGCGGAGCTGATCACCGGCGCCACCATCTCGGCGCGGGTCGTGGTCGAGATCATCAACGAGCGAGTGGCCGCGCTGGACGGGCGGCTGGAGTCGTATCTCACGGGCGGCCTGTGGACCGCGCCCGCGCCGGAGGGAGTGGCGCCATGAGCCCGAGACCGACGACGGCCACGCAGGACCTGATGCGCGGCGTGTGGAAGGAGAACCCGGTCCTGATCCAGGCGCTGGGGCTCTGCCCGGCGCTGGCCGTGACCAATACCGTAGCCAACGCCATTGCCATGTCGGTGGCCACCATGTTCGTGCTGGTGGGGAGCAGCCTCCTGATCTCGCTGCTCAAGACGTCGATCCCGAAGGAAGTCCGGATTTCCGCGTACATCCTGATCATCGCCACGTTCGTCACGGTGGTGGACCTGTCGCTGAACGCCATCGTCCCGGTGATCCACAAGGAGCTGGGCGCCTTCATCGCGCTCATTGTCTGCAACTGCATGATCCTGGCGCGGCAGGAGGCGTTCGCGTCGAAGCGGCCGGTCGGCCGGTCGCTCCTCGATGCGGTGGGGACCGGCACCGGGTTCACCATCGCGCTGCTCATGATGGGTGTCTCACGCGAGATCCTGGGCAACGGCACGCTCCTGGGCTACACGGTCATGGGCCCCGCGTTCGAGCCATGGATCATCATGATCCTGCCGCCCGGCGCCTTCTTCGCCATCGGCTTCATCCTCCTGGTCATCGGCTGGTGGCAGGAGCGCTCGAAGCCGCAGGCCCGCAGGCGAGTGCGCGAGTGGCCCCACGGCGTCCGCTCGGAGACCCCGCCGAACACTCCGCGTCCGGAAAGGCAGATAGCGTGATGGGAGACCTGGTCTTCATCTTCGTCTCGGCGCTGGTGATCAACAACTTCACCCTGGCGCTCTTTCTCGGGCTCTGCCCCTTCATGGGCGTGTCCGCCCGCGTCGCCACGGCCGTGCGCCTGGGCCTCGCCAACATCTTCGTCATGATGATCACGGCCCTGGCCGTCTGGTTCCTCAACGCGTTCATCCTCGAGAACATGCCGTACCTGCGGCTCATCTCCTACATCGTGATCATCGCATCGCTCGTCCAGATCACCGAGGTGGTGATCAAGAAGGTCAGCCCCACGCTGTTTCGCGAGCTGGGCATCTTCCTGCCGCTCATCACCACGAACTGCGCCATCCTCGGCCTGGCCATCTTCCAGACGAACCGCGGCTACGGGTTCTCGCAGGGGATGGTCTTCGCGCTGGGCGCCGGGCTCGGCGTCACGCTCGCCCTGGTGCTCATGGCGTCGATCCGGGAGCGGCTCCAGTTCTCGTCCGTCCCGAGCCTGGCCAAGGGGATGGGCCTGGTGATGATCCTCGCCGGCAGCCTGTCGCTGGCGTTCATGGGCTTCGCGGGACTGTTCTCGACATGACCACGATCCTCGGAATCCTCGGCTTCGCGGTCCTGTTCGCGGGATTCGCCTACATGGGCCCCGTGCTCATGCGGAAGATGCGGTGCGGCAGTGACGGCTGCGGCTCGTGCGCCGGCAGCTCGTGCAAATACAGGGAGTAGTGAGCGATGAATCAGCCTGACAGCCGGCGGCCCTCGCGCCGCGAGTTCCTCGCCCTCGGGGTTGGCGCCTTCGTGGTCGCCGCCACGCCCGGCGTGATCCGGCCCGAGCGGCGGATCGTGCGACGTGCCGTCCCGGTCATGGGCACCATCGCCGAGATCGGCGTGGTCCACCGCGACGAGCGGTACGCCCAGGGCGCCATTGACGCGGCCATCGCCGAACTCCGGTCGGTGGATCGCACCATGACGCGGTTCAGCGACGTGTCCGAGGTTGGGCGGGCGAACGTCGGCGCCGCGGCCGGGCCCGTGGCGATCGGTGCGGCCACGGCCCACGTGGTGAGAACGGCGCTGGCGTGGGCCGATCGGAGCGACGGCGCGTTCGACCCGACCATCGGCGGAGCAGTCCGACTCTGGGACGTGGGTCACCGCCATACGCCTCCCTCAGCCGGAGAGGTCCGGCGTCACGCCGGCGGCGGGCTCTACCGTTCGCTCGAGCTGGGCCGGCGCGGCGGCGAGGCCGTGGTCGTCTACCACGACCCGGCGATCGCGCTGGACCTGGGCGGGATCGCCAAGGGGTACGGCGTGGACCGGGCCGTGGCGACGCTGCGGGAATGGGGCGTCACCGACGCCCTGGTGAATCTGGGCGGCGACCTGTACGCCATGGGCCGGTCCGCGGACGGCGAGGCGTGGGACGTAGGGGTGCGGGACCCGGACAACCCGCACGGTTTGGCCGCCCGCTTCCGGATCAGCGATCGGGCCGTGGCCACGTCCGGCGACTACCAGCAGTACTTCGAGCACGGCGGCCGGCGCTACCATCACCTGCTGGACCCGCGCACGGGCGCGCCGCGCCAGTCCGGGGTCCGGAGCGTGACCGTGGCCGCCGACGATTGCATGACGGCCGACGCGGCAGGGACCGCCGTTTTCGGGCAGGATTCAGGGTCCGCACGCCGGCTGATCGCGGCCATGGACCCCGCAGCGTCCCTGATGCACATGGGATAGGAGGACGATCATGAAGACACATCTCGCCTACTGCTCGGCTTGCGACCGCGAGGTCGAGGTCACGCTGGCGCCCGACTTCACACCGGCGCCCGGCGAGCCGATCCCGCCGGAGGCCATGGTGTGCCTCGATCTCGGCGAGGTCTGCACGGGCGCGCTTTGCCCGTTGTTCGGCGTGCCGCCGGAGCAGTTGAAGGACAATCTGGACCGGAGCGGGGCGAAGAAGCCCTGATCGGAAGTCAAATGGGGATGGGCGTCGGTGAAACTCTGGCCGGGGAGGCCCTGATGGAAACGCGGAATCTCTATTGCCCGAAGTGCAAGCACGACGTGAGCGTGACGCTCACTCAGGCGCCCCTGCACCGTGGCCACGCCAACGTGGCGGACGGCGCCGAGGTCGTCTGCCTCGACTTCGGGCCCCAGTGCGACGGCTCGCTCTGCTCGGTCTTCGGCCTGCCCCGTGTCGTGATGGGGGTCCGACTCGCCCGCACGGGACTCAGGCCCGAGCAGTTCGAGACGGTGCGGGCGCTCTGCGATGGCTGCCACCGGGTCGTGTCGCTGGGCGTGGTCGACGATACCCACGCCCACTGCCCGGACTGCGGCACGGTCAACACCTGGACGATGATCCGTCTGGACGGCGAGGAGTGGGTCGCCGTGACCGGGCACCGGGCGGCAGCCGAGCTGTAGGCGAACTACGAACTACGAACCACGAACTGCGAACTGCGAACTGCGAACTGCGGGGCACGTGCTTCAGCGCCCCAATGGGTTGGCTGAACCGGGTGGGCGTGCCCGGAAGCGGTGGCTCCCTTCGCTCGCCCTGCGCGGCTCTTCGCCGCGGCCGCCCTTCGAAGTTCGTAGTTCGTAGTTCGTAGTTCACGGATGTTCGGCGCGCTCCCGGATCCAGCCCTCAACGACATCCCCCACCTCCGTCATCACCTCGGCCTCGGTCCGGCCGGAGCTGCGCAGTACGCCGAAGGAGTGGTCGCCGCCCTGGATGATGTGGACGGCGGCCCTCGAGCCGAGCCCGGCGACCACCGGCTCCAGCAGCTCGAGGGTGGCCAGCGTGTCACGGGTGCCCTGCACGAAGAGCATCGGGTACGGGACCGGATGGAGTGCCGACGCTCTCTCCACGGATGGCTTCCCCGGCGGATGGAGCGGGAAGCCGAGGTACACGAGGCCGGCCACATCGCCCAGGCCGTGGTCGGCGGACGCCAACGCCGTCATCCGGCCGCCGAACGACTTGCCTCCGGCGAACACAGGCAGGCCGGCCGCTTCTCGGCGGGAGCGATCAAGGCCGTGGGCGCGCTCGCGCTCGCCGCCTACGTGGTCTCCGGCCGCGGGCGAGAGGGCCTCGACTACGTCGCCGACCTGGCGCTGCTGTTGCTGGCCACCA
>CAYXJH010000314.1:0-4329 GCA_964465415.1 uncultured Gemmatimonadaceae bacterium | reverse complement strand
TGGTAGTGCCGTGATGGGCGGCGAGCCACTCCTCCCACGCGCGCACCGACGCGCGACCGCCTGCGCCGCTCCCGCCTCTACCTGCCGGGCAACGAGCCGAAGTTCATGCTCAACGCCGGGCTCCACCGGCCGGACGGCGTGATCCTGGACCTGGAGGACTCGGTCCATCCGGACGCCAAGCAGGCGGCGCGGTTCCTGGTCCGTAACGCGTTGCGGGACGCTGAGTTCCACGGTTCTGAGCGGATGGTTCGGATCAACCAGTTGCCGCTGGGCCTCCAGGACCTGGACGTGGTCGTGCCGGAGCGGCCGGAGCTCGTGCTGATCCCGAAGGTGGAGCGGGCGGCTCAGGTGGTGGAGGTGGCCGACCGGATCGCGGCGGTTCTGGGCGATGAGGATGCCCCCGTCCTCCTGATGCCGATCCTGGAGTCCGCGCTGGGCCTGGAGCACGCGTACGAGATCGCCACGGCGTCGCCCCGGGTGGTGGCGCTGACGATCGGCCTCGAAGACTACACCGCCGACCTGGGCGTTGTGAAGACGCGGGCGGGCACGGAATCGTCGTGGGCGCGTCAGCGTCTGGTGAACGCGGCGCGGGCCGCGGGCGTCCAGGCCATCGACTCGGTGTACGGCGATGTGGCCGACGACGCGGGCCTTCTCGCCTGGGGTCGTGCCGCCCGCGCCATGGGGTTCGTGGGCATGGGCTGCGTCCACCCCCGCCAGGTCCGGATCATCCACGAGGCCTTCGCGCCCGGCGCCGAGGAGATCGAGAGGGCGGTCCGGATCGTTGAAGCGTTCCGGGAGGCGGAGGCACGGGGCCTCGGCGTCGTCAGCCTGGGCAGCAAGATGATCGACCCGCCCATGGTGCTGCGCGCCCGTCGCCTGGTGGAGCGCGCGCGGGAGATGGGGCTGCTCAACGGAGGTGACGCATGAGCACCGCGACCGCCGCGCGTCCGACTGCGCCGTGGCTACGGGGTCCCGCGGCTGGCGAGCTGGTCATGAACGCGGCCGGCCGGCGGGTGCCAACCGTCGTCAACGGGCAGGTGCAGGTCCCGTTCGCCGGCGTGGGACAATGGCGTCCCACGGGCTCCAAGCACGGGCCGCCGATCCGGTCCGTGGCCGACTACCCGGTGAGCGGCGACAAGCGCGTGCCCGACATGAAGGCTGCGCTGGAGCGGGCGGGGCTCCGGGATGGGATGACCATCTCCAGCCACCACCACTTCCGCAACGGCGACCGGGTGGCGCTCCTGGCGCTCCAGGCGGCCGCGGAACTGGGCGTGAAGGGCCTCCGCTGGTTCCCCAGCGCGTCGTTCGCCGTGCATGCGCCGGTGATCGAGCTGATGGAGCAGGGGGTGGTCCACCATATCGAGGGGAGCATGAACGGGCCGCTGGGTGAGTTCACATCCCGCGGCCACATGCCGGGCCTCGGCGTGCTCCGCTCCCACGGCGGCCGGTGGCAGGCGGTCCAGGACGGTGAGGTCCATATCGACATCGCGGTGATCGCCGCTCCCACGGCCGACCCATTCGGCAACGCCGACGGCTCGCACGGCCCGTCTGCCTGCGGCTCCCTCGGCTTCGCCCTCGCCGACTCGGTGTACGCGGACCACGTGATCGTGGTCACGGACAACCTGGTCCCATTCCCGTGCGTACCGTGGCAGATCCAGGGCAACAACGTGGACGCTGTGGTGGTGGTCGACTCGGTCGGCGACCCGTCCAGGATCGTGTCCGGCACCACCGAGATCACGAAGAGTCCCGACCGGCTGCTCATCGCCGAGTACGTCGCCCGGTTCCTCCGCGAGGCCGGCATCATGCGCGACGGGTTCAGCTTCCAGGCGGGCGCCGGCGGCATCGCGCTGGCCTTCGTCGCGTGCCTGAAGGAGCTGATGAAGCAGGACGGGGTCCGTGCCCGGTTCGTCCGGGGCGGATCGACGGAGCACCTGGTCGACCTGCTCCGGGAGGGGCTCACCGACTACGTGCTGGACGGGCAGACGTTCGACCTGGCGGGCGTGGCCTCGATCGCGGGTGACCCGCGCCACGTGGCCACCTCCCCGTTCACGTCCTACAACTACCACGGCAAGGGGAACTTCGCATCGCTGGTGGACGCCGTGGTACTGGGCGCGACCGAGGTGGATGTCGGGTTCAACGCCAACGTCGTCACCCATTCGGACGGCATGCTGCTCCACGGGATCGGCGGCTGGCAGAACTGCCTGTTCAGCGGCTGCACCATCCTGGCGGTCCCGTCGTTCCGGGATCGGATCCCCGTGCTGGTGGATGAGGTGACGACACTGACCGGGCCGGGCGAGCTGGTGGACGTGGTGGTGACCGAGCGGGGCATCGCCATCAACCCGCTGAGGGGCGACCTGCTGCGGGCGCTGGAGCGTTCGACGCTGCCGATCCGGCCGATCCAGGAGATCAAGGCGGAGGTCGAGGCGATGGTAGGTGGCCCCCCCGCGCCGCCCCGCCGGACCGACCGGCCCGTGGCCGTCGTGAAATGGGTGGACGGCACGCTGCTGGACACGGTCTGGCAGGTGCCCCTTTAGGAGGTGGACATGTTGACGGTGCGAATGGATCCGGGACGGCTTTCGCTGGAAGAGCTGGAGAACATCAGCGCGGCGCTCCGCGGCCCGTGCCTGGGCTGCGTCGAGGCGAGCGTGCCGGCGTCCTGCCGTCACCCGGACGAGGTGCTCCGGCTGCTACACGCCATGGCGGATGCCATCGACTTCGAGCGCGACCGCCGCGAGAAGCGGGACCGCGAGCTGGCGCTGGGCGTGGACCCCGACTCCGGCGAATGGGTGGCCGGGGCCTGAGCGATCTTCAGGGGCTCCTCGTGATCACCCCGCAGGCGACACGGTCCCCGGCATCCCCCGTGGGCTGGCTCGAGTAGTCGTCGCCGGCCACATGGATCACCACGGCCGTCCCGTCACCGTCGAGGAGCGAGCCCGGCTCGCCCGCCCGCAGCGTGACGTGCGGCGCCAGCCGCTCCGCCTCGATGGTGCCGCCCGCTGGGACGTGCAGGTTCAGCAGGTCGCCCGCGTGCATGCCATCCTCGTGCAGCGCGCCGTGCGCCCGCCCAGCGGGATTGAAGTGGCCGCCCGCAGACTCGAACGTCGGCGCGTCGCACCGGCCCGTCTCATGGATGTGGATCGCCCGGCTCCCGGGCTCCAGGCCCGTGGCCCGGACATGGAGCAGCACGCCCTGCGCCGGCGTTTCCGTCAGGCGCACTTCGCCGATCCGGTTGCCGTCCCGGTCGATCAGCTCGGCGCGCGCTTCCATCGCTCCGTAGTCTTCCTTCACTTCCTGGGCGGAGAGCGTCGCGGCCACCGCGACCAGGAGCGTTGCCGCCAATGCCATCGATCTGATCATGTCGCCTCGTGTGGGGAGGGTTCTTCAGGCTTACGGCCCGGGCCCTGCAAGGATCGTTCTGCGAGAGCTGCACGTCTTGACAAGGGCGACGGGCCACCGTCCACTACGGAACCATGAGCAGCGTCAACTGGGCGAGCTATACCGCGCTGATCGCAGCCAAATACGCCAGCCGGAGCCTCTGGAACACCCGGGTCGAGTGGGTCGGGCACGTCCCGGATGACCCATGGGAAAACGTCCGGCTCATCGCGGTGCTCAACCACACGAGCCTGGCCGAAGGCATCTACCTCTCCGTCGTCCCGAACCGGGTCATCCGGCGCATCGCCACCCACGGCGTCGCCCCCATCGCGCAGGAAACGATGGATCGCCCCATCGAAGGCCGTATCTTCCGGGTCCTGGTACCGAACCCGGTACCCATCACCCGGCGCCGCGACCACAGCTGGACGGCCGTGATGGCTCGGGTCGACGATCCAGAGGCGGTGGTCGCGCTGTGCCCCGAGGGCCGGATGATGCGGCCGAACGGGCGAGACAAGTCGGGCGAGGCGATGACGATCAAGCCCGGGATCGCGGACGTCCTGCGCGCGCTGGGCCGCGGCCGGATGATCGTGGCGTACAGCGGCGGGCTCCACCACGTCCTACCGCCGGGGAAGACCCTGCCGCGCTTCTTCCAGTCCATGGTCGTCCGCATCGAGAGCATCGACATCGCCGAGTACAACGCCGAGCGCGCGCGGGAGCGGCCATCCTTCGTGGATGCGGTGGTCCGGGACCTCACCCGCCGCCGCGACCTTTACACACCCATCGCCGTCGGCACGCCCGCAGCGGTGACCGCCGAGGTGGTCAAGCGCCGCCACCGCGCGTGGCGAAACCGCGCGCTGCCGAACTCGGCGGGCTTCGTGGCAATGCCGCTCTCCTTCATCAGGAAGCGGTAGCCGAGGCCCGACGGGAAGTTCCAGCCGATCCCCAGGCCCTGGAAGG
>CAYXJH010000313.1:0-4343 GCA_964465415.1 uncultured Gemmatimonadaceae bacterium | reverse complement strand
CCGTCCCCCCAGCGCGCATCGTGCCGATAATTTATATTATTCGGGATAATGCGTTCAATAGCCTCGATCAGATCCCGGACCACGCCGCTTTCATATTCGACCGTGGTCAGGGCCGCCGTGGACTTCGGAGGGGACTCGGACGCCGCCGGGGCGTCGTAGGCCACACGCGCCTCATCGAGGAGCGCAGAAGCCCGCGCCTCCGCATCGGCCGGCAGGGGACGGGGAGCCGCAGGCGCGGCAGGATCCGGTCTGGCCTCCGGTGGCACCGGCTCCGGACCCTCCGGCCGGGCCTCGCCCACCGTGCACCCGAGCGCTATCGCAAGCACCAGCAGTCCGCTCCAACTCGTGCGCACCATCAACCTCGCCTCATCGTTCCTGGAATCTCCGCGGTGCCGGAAGCTATTCGAACGAACCGGTTCGGGACAGGGAGCGGCGCGTACGCTCGCGCAAAGGGAGGTGAACCCTCGAGTCCACCTCCCTGCGTTCGAACCGGATGCCCTCGCTTCGGGGCTACGGCTTCTCGTCCTCCTCGGCCTCCACCTCCTCCTCCGCGGACGCGACTTCGGCCGGGTCGGCGGCCTCCTCAGGCTCGGCCTCGTCGGTCTCGGCTTCCGCCGGCTCGGCCGTGGCCGTGATCGCGTCGTCCGCGGCCTCCGCCACCACCGGCTCGGGCTCGTCCGACGCCGTGTCCACCGCCACCTCGTCGATGCTCTCGGGCTCCCCGTCGCCGACACTGGCCTCCACACCGTCGGCCTCGGCCTCGTCCTCCTCGGGCGCAACGGGGGTGGACGGCGCAACGCCTTCCTCCATGGGGTGGATCTCGACGACCGCCAGCACGATGCGACGGTTCACCGCGTCCGACTCCATGACCCGCAGGTCCATCGTCTGGCCCTCCGCCACCGCCTGCCCCGGCTCCTTCACGTTGCCGGGCAGCTGGCTGAGCGGAACGAACCCCTCCACATCGCCACCCAGGTCCACCACCACCCCGTCCTCCAGGAGCCGGACCACCGTGCCTTCAGTCTCGACGCCAGGGGAATACTGATCCACCAACGTGTACCAGGGGTCATCCTGCATCTGCTTCAGACCCAACGAGATGCGTTTGTTCTCCGAATCCACTCCGAGAACCATCACCTCCACGTCCTCACTCTTGCGCAGCACCTCCGACGGGTGCTGGATCCGCTTCGTCCAGCTCATGTCCGAGATGTGGATCAAACCGTCGATCCCGGCCTCGATCTCCACGAACGCGCCGAACGACGTCAGGTTGCGGACCGTGCCCGAGACCTTCGTGCCGGTCGGGTACTTCACCGGCAAGGCCAGCCACGGGTCCTCCTCGATCTGCTTCATGCCCAGCGAGATCTTCTCGTCGTCGCGGTCCACCTTCAGCACGACGGCCTCGATCTCGCTCCCGATGGAGACGATCTGAGAGGGATGCTTGATGTTCCGGGTCCACGACATCTCGCTGACGTGGACCAGGCCCTCCACGCCCTTCTCGAGCTCGATGAACGCCCCGTAGTTGGTGATCGAGACCACCCGACCGAGCACCCGCGAGCCGACCGGGTACTTCCCGGCCACGTCCTTCCACGGGTAGGGCAACAGCTGCTTCAGGCCCAGGGAGATGCGCTCCCGGTCCCAGTCGATGTCGAGCACCTTCACGTCGATGGCATCGCCGATGTCCACGATCTCCGACGGGTGGCCCACACGGCCCCAGCTCATGTCCGTGATGTGGAGCAGGCCGTCGAGCCCGCCAAGATCGATGAAGGCTCCGAAGTCCGTGACGTTCTTGATCACACCCTCCCGGACCTGGCCCACCATCAGCTCCTTCACCAGGTACTTCTTCTTGTTCTCCCGCTCCTCCTCCAGGATCACCCGTCGGCTCACCACGATGTTCCGCCGACGCTTGTTCAGCTTGATGATCTTGAAGCTGTACTTGTTCCCGATCAGGTCATCCACATTGGGCACCCGGCGCAGCGCGATCTGCGAGCCCGGCAGGAACGCTTCCACGCCCATGAGGTCCACCGTCACCCCGCCCTTGATCTTCCGCTTCAGGATCCCCGGGACCTCATCGTCCTCCTCATGCGCCTTCTTGATCTTGTCCCAGACGCGCAGGAAGTCCGCCTTCTTCTTCGACAGGACGACGCGGCCCTCGTCATCCTCGAGCCGCTCCAGGAACACCTCGACCTCATCGCCCGCCGCCAGCTCCTCCGGATCGCTGAACTCGTCCTTCGGGACCGAGCCCTCGCTCTTGAACCCGACATCGAGGATCACGGCCTGATCCGTCACACGGATCACCCGCGCCCGCACGATCTCGCCCTCTTCGATCTCCTTGAGGGTGTCCTCGTACATCGCGAGCATCGCCTCGTACTCGTCGACCGTGTACTCGTCCTCCTCGAACAGCTCGGGCTTGATTCCGAGCTCCCTGGCGCGGCGGTCGCTCTGCTCCTGCGTGTATTCCCGCTCCGCGACCGCCACGCTCGTGTCCCCGGCTGTGACCGTCGCGTCCGCGGCGGCCGTCATCTCGGCTGCCGATGCCTCGGGCTGATCCTGGGGGGCCGGCGAATCCTGCTGGGTGGGTGTGTCTGGCATGCGTGTTGGACCTCGTTGCGTCGTCGCCCCAACGGGGCTCGACGGTACAGTTCGACAAACGGTCGCCGCGGCGACTCGCCCGCCCCGATTGGGCGGGAACAGCCTATTAAGCTACGCACGTCCCGGCGATGGGTCAACCGCGGGCGCCGGCGATCTCACGGCCGGCCGGGGCACGGCCGCGCGCCAGCTCCAGGATGGCGTCGATCTGCTCCTCGAAGGTGAGGGCGGTCGTGTCCACCTTCACCGCGTCATCGGCAGGTCGGAGCGGCGCGACCTCCCGCTCGCTGTCCATGCGGTCACGCTCCATGAGGCGGAGGACCTCGGCGAGGAGCGTATCGCGGTCGGGCTCGTGGATTTCGCGCTCGCGGAGCCGCCGCCGGGCGCGGACCTCCGGGTCCGCGACGAGGAAGACCTTCACCTCGGCGCCGGGGAACACGACGGTCCCGATGTCGCGGCCATCCGCGACGACGTCCTCGTGCGCGGCCAGGTCGCGGAGTCGCTGGAGCAGCCAGTCCCGCACCGCCGGGATCCGTGCGACCTGGGAGACATACCGGTTGATCTCTGCGCTGCGGAGCTCTTCGCCGACCGGCCTTCCACCTATGGAGAGGCGGAGGCCGCCCTCGTGCCTCTCTCCGCGCACATCGAGGCGGTCGAGCTCGTCGGTCCGGAGCCCGGCCCACGCCCCCTCGGGCACACCATCGGCGAGCAGAGCCAGGGTGAGCGCGCGATAGAAGGCGCCGGAGTCGACGTGCAGGAAGCGCAGCCTGCGGGCCACTTCGCGGGCGGTCGTGGTCTTGCCCGCGCCGGCGGGTCCATCGATGGCGACGATCAACGTTCCGCGATCTCCTTTCCGAGCTGTTCGAGACGTTCCCAATATCCGGGGAAGCTGACGCCGACCGCGTCCCGGCCCCGCACCTCGATCTGATTGCCCTGCAGCGCTGCCAGCACACCGAAGGCCATGGCGATGCGATGGTCCCCCCGCGAGTCTACAACGCCGGCGAGGGGAGCGCCGCTCCCGGCGACCACGAGGTCGGCGGGGCCATCCTCCGCCCGGACGCCGATGCGCCGGAGGCCGTCGGTCATGGCCGCGATCCGGTCTGACTCCTTGACCCGCAGCTCGCCGACCCCTTCGAACACGGTCTCCCCTGTCGCGCGGGCCGCGACCGCGGCGAGGAGGGGGACCTCGTCGATCAGGGAGGGCACCTCGCGGGCGGTGACACGGGTGCCGCGCAGCGGACCAGCGCTGACGACGACGTCGCCCACCGGCTCCCCGGCGGAGTCGGCCTGTCCGGAGACGGAAACGCGGGCGCCCATCCGATCGAGGACGCGCAGAGCGCCGGTTCGCCCGGGGTTGAGGCCCACCCCGGCGACGCGGACCGCCCCAGCCAGCGCGCCCAGCGCCAGAAAGAACAGGGCGCTGGAGATGTCGCCCGGGATCGCGATGTCCAACGGCTCCAGCCGGGAAGGTGGCTCCATTCGCACGCCCGCGAGATCCACGCCATCGTCGAGTGTATCCTCCAGGCTCTCGCCGCCTCGCACCTCGATGGTCACTCCCATGGCTCGAAGCATCCGCTCGGTATGGTCCCTGGACCGACCCGGCTCCAGGACCTCCACCGGCGCCTGTCCCGTGATGCCGGCCAGCAGGAGCGCGGATTTGACCTGCGCGCTCGCGACGGGGCTCTGCCAGGCGATGGGTCGGAGGGGCCGGACGCCGCGCACGCGGATGGGCAGCCGATCGCGGCGCTCGAGCTCGTGGAACC
>CAYXJH010000312.1:0-4343 GCA_964465415.1 uncultured Gemmatimonadaceae bacterium | reverse complement strand
GCCCCGTCCGGACGGCGATCCGCCCGGCCCACGCCCAGGTCGAACAGGACCGCGGCGGGCACGATGGGCACGCGGGCCGGACCCGTGTCGAACCCGTATCCTCCCGCCTCCTCGAGCCAGGCCACGACGCCATCGGCTGCGGCCAGCCCGAACGCACCGCCGCCGGTCAACAGGATGGCGTCGACCCGGTCCACCAAATGGAGGTGGGAGATCACCTCCATCTCTCGTGTCCCGGTTGCGCCACCGCGCATGTCGCACGCGGCGCGGAACGGCCCGATCACCACCGTGCACCCGGTCCGGGCCTCGTCGTCGCCCGCATGACCTACCCGGAGCCCCACGACGTCGGTGATGCGTCCGCTCATCCGGGCTCGAACTCCCGTACCGCCGCGGCAAAACCCTGGAGGATCCGGATGTTGGGGTTGGTGTTGGGCGCCTCGGCCTCGTGGCGCTCCGGGTGCCACTGGACCCCGACCACCCACCTGTGCCGCTCCGACTCGATGCCTTCGATCAGCCCATCCTCCGCTTGGGCCGTACAGCGAACGCCGGGCGCCAGGTCCTTGACGGCCTGATGGTGGAACGAGTTGATCTCCAGCGGCGTGCAGTCGCCCAGGATCCGCTGGAGATGACTACCGTGCGTGCACTGCACCCGGTGGTGATGCTGGCCCCAGGGGGCATCCTGGTTGTGCGTGAGCACCTCGCCCCGCTGCGCCGCCAGGTCCTGGTACAGCGTTCCCCCGAGGAAGACATTCAGCAGCTGCATGCCGCGGCAGATGCCCAGAACGGGCATGTCCAGGGAGAGGGCGACTTCGAGGGCACGCCACTCCATCTCGTCCCGCGTCGGATTCGTCTCGCCCAGCTCCGGGATCGGATCTTCGCCGTAGCGGGACGGTTCCACGTCCTCACCACCGGAGAGCACCAGGCCCCGGCTCGCCCTCACCAACGCTTCGATGGCATCCGGCTGGTGGACCGGCGTGACCAGCGACGGGATCACTCCGACACGCTGGAGCACGTGGAGGTAGTTCGCGTATACCGTCACTTGCGGCTGTCGATAGCCGCCACCATCGGGTTCCAGCGTGGTCGTCAGTGAAACGAAAGGATCCATGGGTCGTCGAACCTGTTTACGGCCGTGCTCGTCGGTGGCTCGTCCGGGCGCCGGGGCCTCGTGCAGCAAGAGGCGTCCCACCCGGTTCGGGCAGGTCGCTCGGCACCGGGCGAGCCGGCGCGCTCATCTCGCGGCGGACAGGAGCTCGGGGATCCGCGCCGCGTCGATGTTCCCGCCGGACAGCACGGCGGCGACGGGACCGCGGACGTCCATCCCGTCGAGCAGGGCGGCGACGGTCGCAGCCCCGGAGTACTCGACCAGGAGGCGGCCGGTCACCAGGAGGCGTCCGGCTGCGCGGCGGATGAGGGCATCGTCGACCAGAACCAGGTCATCCACGAGCGCACGGACGTGGGCGAACGTGAACTCCCCCGCCCGCACGGGGACCAGCCCGTCGGCGATGCTTTCCGTGTGGTCGAGGGTCACGATGCCACCCGTGGCCACCGCCTGGTGGAGGGTCGGCGCGCCGCTCGGCTCGACCCCCACGATCCTGACCTCCGGTCGTTCCCGCTTGATGGCGGCGGCGATGCCGCTGATGAGACCCCCACCCCCGATGGGGACCAGGACGGTCTCCACCTCCGCCCAGTCCTCCAGGATCTCGAGCCCCACCGTCCCCTGGCCCGCTATGATGTCGGGATGGTCGAACGGCGGGATCATGACCAGGTCCCGTTCCGCCTGCTCCGCCTCGGCCCGGCGACGCCGCTCCTCCGACGTCCGGCCCTCCTCGATCACCTCGGCGCCCAGCCGGCGCGTGCCCTCGACCTTGACCCGCGGGGCGTTGTCGGGCATCACGATGACGGCCGGGATACCGAACTCCCGCGCGGCGAACGCGACCGCCTGCGCGTGGTTGCCGCTCGAGTAGGTTACCACGCCCCGCGCCCGGTCCGTCTCGTTCAGCCGGGCGACCATGGTGTAGGCGCCACGCAGCTTGAACGCGCCGATGGGCTGGAACTGCTCGCACTTGAGCCGGACCGGCGCGCCGACCAACTCGGTGAGCCAGGGGGCGGGAAGGAGCGGAGTCCGGACCGCGATGCCGCGCAACCCGCGCGCGGCTTCCCGAACGGACTCGATGCCGACCAGGTCCGTCACATTTCCGCCTCTGAACCAGGCTCGGGCTCGGCACCCGCCGGCTCGGGCTCGGCCGGCTCGGGCTCGGCACCGGCCGGCAGCTCGGCCTGGGAGCCGTCCGTGCCAGCGGTCTCCAGGTCGTCGTCGTTGTCGCCGTTGATCAGGCGCGCCACGTCCACGACCTCGTCCGCATCGTCCAGCGCGATCAGGCGCACGCCCTGCGTATTCCGTCCGATGACCCGGATCTGGTTGACCGGCTGCCGGTTGACCACGCCATTGCGGGTGATCATGACCAGCTCGTCGTCGGGGCTCACGCCCTTGATGGACACGACCTTCCCGGTCTTCGGCGTCGTCCGGACGTTGATCACGCCCTTGCCGCCGCGGCCCTGGAGCCGGTAGTCCTCGATCCGGCTCCGCTTCCCCAGACCCTTCTCCGTGGCGACCAGCAGCGTGGGCTCCTCGGCGGCGTCATCGTGCCGGCGGACCACCACCATGCCGACGACGAAGTCCTTCGCCGTCAACCGGATGCCCCGCACACCCGTGGCGGGACGGCCCATCTGACGCACATCGGACTCGGTGAACCGGATCGCCATACCCCGGTGCGTCGCCAGGATCACCTCGTCCTGGCCCGACGTGATCTGTACATCGATCAGCTCGTCGCCCTCGAGGATGTTGATGGCGTTGACACCGGTCACGCGGATGTGGCCATAGGCGCTCAGCGCGCTCTTCTTCACCACGCCCTTGCGGGTCGCGAACATGAGGTTCAGGTCCGCGCTGAACTCTCGGACCGGCACGACGGACGCCACCTCTTCGCCAGGTCCCAGGTTGAGCAGGTTGACGATGGGTTTCCCGCGGGCGGCGCGGCTCACCTGCGGGATCTGGTGGACTTTCAGCCAGTAGCAGTGGCCACGCCGGGTGAACACCATCAGGTAATCGTGGGTCCGGGCCAGGAACAGGTGCTCGACCCAGTCCTCCTCCCGTGTATTCATCCCCATCAGCCCCCGGCCGCCGCGGCGCTGGGTGCGGTAGGTGTCCACTGGCAGCCGCTTGACGTAGCCCGTGTGGGAGATGGTGACGACCATGGGCTCGTCCGGGACCAGGTCCTCGATGGACAGGTCGCTCGTCTCGCCCACGATCTGGGTCCGGCGCTCGTCGCCGTACTTCGCCGCCAGGTCGGTCAGCTCGCCCTTGATGATCTCGTAGCGGCGCGGTGCGTTGGAGAGGATGTCCTCCAGGTCCTCGATCAGCGCCAGGACCTCCTGGATCTCGGTCTCCAGCTTCTCGATCTCCAGTCCCGTGAGCCGGGCCAGGCGCATGTCCAGGATCGCCCGGGCCTGCCGCTCGCTCAGCTCGAACCGCTCGATGAGCCGGTCGCGCGCCTCGTCCGTGTCGCCCGACGACCGGATGATGTTGACG
The DNA here is from genome assembly GCA_964465415.1 of uncultured Gemmatimonadaceae bacterium. GTDB lineage: Bacteria > Gemmatimonadota > Gemmatimonadetes > Longimicrobiales > RSA9 > SLCC01. The sequence continues at coordinate 760 of CAYXJH010000312.1, read as the reverse complement.
ACCTCGTCGATGTTATCGACGGCGATCTTCAGCCCCTGGAGGATGTGCTCCCGCTCCCGGGCCGCCTTCAGGTCGTGCTCGGAGCGGCGGACGACGACCTCGTGGCGATGCTCGATGAAGTGGCGGAGCATCTCCTTCAGGTTCATGACCCGGGGCACGCCCTTGTCCAGCGCCAGCATGATCACACCGAACGTGGCCTGCATCTGCGTGTGCTTGAACAACTGGTTCAGCACGATGTACGGGATGGCGTCCCGCTTGAGCTCGACTACGACCCGCATCCCGTCCCGGTCACTCTCGTCGCGCAGGTCGCGGATGTCGGTGATCTTCTTCTCCCGCACCAGGCCGGCGATCTGCTCGATCATCCGGGCCTTGTTCACCATGTACGGGATCTCGTGGACCAGGATGCGGCACGCGCCGTCATCGTCCTCCTCGATCTCCACCTTGGCGCGCATGATCAGCCGTCCGCGACCGCTCTCGTATGCCTCGCGGATTCCGTCCCGCCCGTGGATGAAGCCGCCGGTGGGGAAGTCCGGGCCCTGCACGTGGGCCATGAGGTCGTCGGGCGACGCGTCCGGGTCATCGATCAGGTGGACCGTGGCCGCCACGATCTCGTGAAGGTTGTGGGGCGGGATGTTGGTCGCCATCCCCACCGCGATGCCGGCGGCGCCGTTGATCAGGAGGTTTGGCAGCCGCGAGGGCAGGACCACCGGCTCGTCGCGCTGGTCGTCGAACGTGGCCGTATAGTCGACGGTGTCCTTGT
>CAYXJH010000311.1:0-4367 GCA_964465415.1 uncultured Gemmatimonadaceae bacterium | reverse complement strand
GACGCCGCCGGCTCGCCTTTCCCGCACCGTGAGCCACGCGACGGCCGCCACGGCCAGGTGCACCGGCAGAGCCAGCGCGATCAGCTCCCCGTTGACCTGGATGAACCAGGGCAAGGGCTTGACCAGGAGTCCGAGGACGGCGATCGCCGCGATCGCGATCGCCAGCCCGGCAACCCAGGAGTCACGCCGGCCGGGGCGGTACAAGAGCATCGGGAACAGCGCGACCAGACCGAGGGCCAGCGGATTGAACAGGAAGAGGTTCTCGTTGCGATACGCCGCAGCGTGGTCGGTCAGGGTCCAGAGTCCGGCCAGAATCAGGCCCAGAACGCCGACGATCAGCGCCCATGCGACGACCAGGCCGGTCAGAATACCGCGCGCGGCCGGGTTCCGGGCCGCCACGTGACCCAGCATCAGAATCGCACCGGCCAGCACCGCGCCCAGCAGCAGGTAACCCGGCCACCACCGGGGCGGTCGGGGGGGCAGCGCGGGCCGGTCCGCCCGGAAGAGCTCCCGCTCAGCCAGGACCAGGGGGGCGGCCCGCCCTTCGGCGTCAAGCACGGTCAGCTCACGCACCCGCTCCCGCATGGCGAGCGGTAGGAACAACTCCTCCCAGACCGAGATGGGCCGGTCCACCTGGGGACCCAGCCCGGCGAGGAGGCCCGTGTACATGAGCGGGTCATTCGTGACCAGCCGGCGGGTGTGGAAACGGAAGGTCGCTCCAGCGGGCTCCGTGGCGGTCTGCTCGTAGATGATACCGCCCAACGCCCGGTCCAGCGCGTCGCGCACACGAGTCGAGCAGTTGTCGTAATAGTAGTCGTATCGGTACGCCCGGTTCTCGGGACGTTGATTCCATTCCACGAACTCGCGAAGCGCGAGCCGCTGAGCCGGTGTCAGGTTGAGCTCCTGAACCCAGACGGAGCGGTTCGCCCGGATGTACGCCTGCGCGGTAAGGTTCGCGTCGAACGCATCCATGATGTACAGCATTCTCCCCTGTATGAACCGGCGGAGGAATCCGGGCTGATCGAAGTCGAACAGCCCCCAGTTGTAGGTGGGATCGGCTCCCGCGTCGGAATCGTGGATCCAGATCGCGTTGTGCCCGAACCTCTCCCACACCATGTCGCCCTCGCCCATGGTCATCAGGAAGACTGCGAGACTGGACCCCGGCTCGTCATCCGGCGGAGGCTGCTGCGGGCCGGCACCCTGGGCGTCAGGGGATCCGGCCGGGACCAGGCCGAACAGGAAGGCGGCAAGGGCCAGGGCACGGCGTTTCCCTGCGGGTCGCCGGCTGGCAGAGTGGTCGCTGCGGTCGGGGGCGGTCGGCATGGCCAGAACAATACGGCGATCCCGCCCCTCTCGCAGGACCCGGCCGTTGGTGCGGAGCTTGCCTCCCTCCCTGCCGACTTCAATCGAATGCGGAGGGGACGTGATCATGACGCTGGAGCCGCGAGGATATCCTCCCATCGGAGACCACGGCGCGATAGGCAATCTCCACACGGCGGCGTTGGTGGCGGGCGACGGCGGCATCGACTGGTGGTGCCCCCCCACCTTCGAGAGCGCCAGCGTGTTCGCGGCGATCCTCGACGATCAGCGCGGCGGGATGTTCCGCGTGCGCGCGGTTGGCAACGACCGGCACGAGCAGCGTTATCTCCGTCACACGAACGTGCTCGAGACGATCCACCACGGGGAGAGCGGTCGCCTTACGGTCACGGACTTCATGCCCGTGGCCGGCGACCTGGACACAGAGCCGGCGCAGGCCCCGGCCGAGATCATCCGCATCCTGCGGGCCGACGGCGCGATCACCGCGGACCTGACGTGGGAGCCCCGGTTCGACTACGCCCGCGCTTCCACGGATGTCAAAGCCAGCAGCCACGGGTTCGTGGCGACGTCGGGAGAGCACTCGCTCGTCCTGGGCGGCGTCCCGGCCGGCGCCCGAATCGAGGCCGGCGAGAACGGCCCGGTCGTGCGCGCCCGGTTCGACCTCCGGGACGGCGAGCAGGTCGCGCTTGCCACGCGTTGGGGCAGCACTGACGACGGGATCGGCCTGGATGCCGCCATGCGCGCGCTGGACGAGACCGTAGCCGCATGGCGCGGATGGGTCTCGAAGGAGGATGCGACCGGAGACCGGGGCTGGGCCGGCGCCTGGGCCGAGCAGGTGATCCGATCGGAGCTGGCGCTCAAGCTCCTGACGTACGCGCCCTCCGGCGCCATCGTAGCCGCCGCGACCACGTCGCTGCCGGAGTGGATCGGCGGCATCCGCAACTGGGACTACCGATTCTCCTGGATCCGCGACTCGGCCCTCGCCGCACAGGCGCTGTTCGCCCTGGGCCACCGCCATGAGGCGGAAGCGTTCATCCGGTGGAGTGAGCGCGCGGCGCGGGACGAGGGCGAGGCGGACTGGGGGCTCCGGATCGTCTATCGGATCACGAGTGGCGACGAGATGGTCGAGCAGGAGCTGGATCACCTCTCCGGGTACCGGGGGTCGGGACCCGTACGGATCGGCAACGAGGCCGTCGAGCAGCTTCAGCTCGACGTGTACGGCGAGCTGATCAGCGCAGCATACGAGCTGCTCCGCATGGGCGGCGAGCTGCCCCCGGATGTGCTGGCGTTCATCCCGGCCGTGGCCGAGATGGGGCTCCAGCAGTGGCGCGACCCCGATTACGGCCTGTGGGAGGTCCGCAACGGGCCGGCCCATTTTACATACTCACAGGCCATGGTCTGGATGGCCCTCGATCGGGCGATCCGCATGACCGAGGCAGGGATGATCACCGGCGACACGTCGCGCTGGCGGCAGGCGCGCTCCGAGATCCGCGCCCACGTCCTGGAGCACGGCTACAACGCCGAAGTGGGGGCGTTTACCCAACGGTACGACGCACCGGCCCTCGACGCCTCCAGCCTGCTCCTGCCCCTCATGGAGCTGCTCCCGTTCGACGATCCCCGGGTACAGTCCACCATCGATCGGACGCTGGAAACACTCACCGACAATGACCTGGTGTACCGGTACAAGGCGGACGATGGACTGCCCGGCCCGGAAGGGGCCTTTGGCCTCTGCACGTTCTGGCTCGTCGACGCGCTGGCGCTGTCCGGACGGCTCGACGAGGCGTATCGCGTGTTCGATGGGATCACCAGCCGTGCCGATGGAGCCGGGCTCTTCTCCGAGCAGATCGACCCGGCCAGCGGCGACTTCCTGGGCAACTTCCCGCAGGCGTTCACCCACCTCGGACTGATCAACAGCGCGCTTTACCTGGCCCACATGGAGGGCCGCGAGACGCCGGTTCCCGCACCCATCGGGTCGGACGCGCACCGGAACAGCGCCTAGAAGGGGAACAAGAGCGGCACCACGATCAACGTTGCCACCAGCAGGATCGCCTGAAGCGCCACGCCGATCTTGAAGAAGTCACCGAACCGGTAGCCGCCAGGGCCGAGGACGAGCGTGTTCACCGGTGACGCGATGGGCGTCGCGAACGCGGTGGAAGCTGCCACGGCGATGGTCATGAGGAAGGGCTCCGGCCTGGCGCCCAGGTTGACGGCCAGCTGGAAGGCGATGGGCGCCAGCAGCACCGCCGTCGCCGTGTTCGAGATGACCTGGCTCATTGCGGAGGTGAGGAGGAAGAGGACAGTCAGCAGGATGAGGGGACCCGCCCGTCCCAGGACGCCGTCCAGGCCGCTCACGATCAGCGCCATGCCCCCGGTGGTCTCCAGCGCCGTGGCGATGGGAAGAATGGCGGCGATCAGCACCACGCTCTGCCAGTTGACCGAGCGATAGGCCTCATCGCCGCCGACGCACCCGCTCAGCACCATGGCCGCAGCCGCCGCGAGAACGGCCAACACGGGCGCCACGAGGTTGAACGCCATGAGGACCATCATGGCGGCGAGGATCGCGATCGCAACGGGCGCGCGTTCGTAGGGTCGCACCGCGCGGTCCAGCTCCCGGGGCACGCCGGTCACCACGAAGTCGGCTCGCTCCCGCTGGAGCATGTGGATGCGGTCCCACCCTCCCTTCACCAGGAGCGTGTCGCCGAATCGCAGCGGGACCCTTCCGAGGCGGGCCACTACGGGCTCGCCCATCCGCCGGATCGACAGCACCGTGACCCGGTACTTCTCCCGGATACCGCTCTCCTCCACCGTGCGCCCGATCAGCCGGGACCCCGGCGTCAGCAAGACTTCGACCAGGCCCAGTCCCTCGGGCACGTCCTCACCCGACTCGTCCGGGAGCAGCTCGAGGCGATGGGCGCCGACGAACCCGGCGACTGCCTTCGGAAGCCCTTGCAGGTAGACCACGTCACCCGCGTGGAAGCGCGTCGACGGGGGCGCGGGTCGCAGCTCGGGTTGGGCCGGGCGCAGCCGGGGGATCGGCGCCCGCCGCCGCC
>CAYXJH010000310.1:0-4372 GCA_964465415.1 uncultured Gemmatimonadaceae bacterium | reverse complement strand
CGACGGCATCCCGATCCGTGTCGGCGGGCCGCTGCTCGGCCGCGGTCCCGGCGTCGTCACCGAACGCGGCGAGGACCGCGCGATCGACCCGCGGCAACGCGTTGCGGAACGACTGGTAGTCGGTCCCGGACTGGACCAGGAAGAACTGCAGGAACGCGGTCTGGCGGATGATGTCCTTCGCCCGCTCCTCGTCCTCGATCCCGGGCAGCTCCACGATGATGCGGTCCTCGCCCACCCGCTGGATCATCGGCTCCTCGACCCCGAACTGGTCGATCCGCGTGCGGATGATGTGGACCGCGCGCGCCGTGGCGTCCGCCCGGCTCTCCGCGGTCATCGTGCCCTCCCGGTCCTCCACTTCCAGGACCAGGTGCATGCCGCCCTGGAGGTCCAGGCCCAGCTTGATGGGCGAGCACACGCGAGACGAGCCCGTGCGCTCACGCTCCTGCGCGCACGTGCTGTAGTTGCTGTACATGTACCAGCCCGCGAGGGCCAGGACGGCCACGATGACGAAGATTCGGCCTTTCAGGCTACCCAGCATCGGCTTCAGTATCTCCTTCGCACTTCATCCGGGATGGCGGGCCGCGATCCGCCAAAGACGGCGAAAGGTGCGGCCACACCCCGCCGCTGTCAACGGCGACCCCGCGCCCCCCCGCGGCGGTGTGGTAGAGTCGATACCCCGGACCGGCGCCGGCGTGCCGCGCCCGTGCCGTGCCGCCGGATTCGCGCGCGTGAGCCGTTGCCGAATGTCTTGCACTGCGACGATGTCGCCCCTATCTTGACACCGTTGCCACTCCTCCCCGGCAGCAGCCGTGTCACCTCCCGATGCGGTATCTGACACCCGCCATGACGTGGACGCACGGGCACAGCCATGCCGTGACGCCCCGGTTCGCCCGGCGTAGCCGAGCCGGACCGGAGGCTCGATCGTGGACGCAACGCGCACAGGGAACAGGTCATGACCTTCGGGCGAAGAAGCCTCGATTACGTCAGCTTGGGAGGAACCAGCTGGGTGAAGCTGGGACTGGCGATCGCCGCCATGTCGGCCTACATCCTGGCGTTCATTCCGCCGTTCCGGCTGGAAGACGCCAACGTCGCACAGCTCGCCGCGACCCCGATCGTCGTGTTCGCGTGGCTGTTCGGGTTCTGGGGCGGAACGCTGGCGGCGGTGGTGATGATCCCGTTCAACGCGTTCCTGTTCTCGCTGGCCAGCGATCAGACGATGGCGGAGATCTTCAGGGCGCAGGACGACCTGCTGCCCGCCGTGCTGCTGCTGGTGCTGGGCGCGGTGCTGGGCGGACTGCGGGACGTCGCCGACCAGATGCGGCGGGAGTTCCAGGCCCGGACGGAGATCGAGGAGGCGCGCCGGGAGAGCGAGGAGCGTTACCGCTTCGTGGCGGAGAGCGCGTCGGACGGCATTCTCACCATCGACCAGCAGCGGACCATCCTGTTCGCGAACCGGGCCGCGGAGAAGATCTTCGGCCTGACCATCACGGACATGGTCGGCAAGCCCTTCGCCATGCTGATCCCGCCACGAGTACGCGAGGATCACGACGCGGCGTTGAGGCAGTACCTGGACACCGTGGTGACCAGCAACCCGGACTACGCGCTCCAGATCGCGGGGCTCGGCCGCGGCGATCGGGAGATCGCGCTGGAGATCTCGTTCGGCGAGTATGTGAAGAACCAGCAGCACATCTTCACGGGCGTGGTCCGGGACGTGACCGAGCGGAAGCAGCTCGAGCACGTGCTCAAGCGGGCGAAGGAGGACGCGGAGCGAGCGAACCGCGCGAAGAGCGAGTTCCTGTCCCGCATGAGCCACGAGCTGCGCACGCCGCTCAACGCGATCCTGGGGTTCGCCCAGCTCCTCGAGATGGACGATCTGGAGCGGGAGCAGCAGGAAAGCGTCGACCAGATCCTGAAGGCGGGCGGCCACCTGCTGGCCCTGGTGGACGAGGTGCTGGACATCGCGCGCATCGAGTCGGGCCGGATGACGCTGTCGCTGGAACCCGTCGACGTCCACGCGGTGATCGGCGAGGCCTGGGAGCTGGTACACCACGGGGCCGCACGCACCGGCATCACATTCAGCAACGGCGCGGGGTCCGGCTGCGGGTCGATCGTGATCGCCGACCGCCAGCGTCTCAAGCAGGTGATGCTCAACCTCCTGTCCAATGCCGTGAAGTACAACAAGGAAGGGGGATCGGTGCAGGTGCGCTGCTCGGCCGGGGCCACGCGGCCCGATCGCCTCAGGGTGTCCGTGGCCGATACGGGCCGCGGCATCGGCGAGGACGGGCTGAGCCTGCTGTTCCGCCCGTTCGAGCGGTTGGGCGTCGAGCATACGGGCATCGAGGGCACGGGCATCGGCCTCGCCGTGTGTCGCGGTCTGGTCGAGGCGATGGATGGCGAGATCGGCGCCGACAGCCGCCTCGGCGTGGGCAGCACGTTCTGGTTCGAGCTGCCGCTGGACCCGATCCAGGCGCGCGAGCCCTTCCGGGAGCTGCCGGGGGCCGCGGTCGCAGCGACCTCGGCCATGGGGAACGGGGCGAACGGAGGCGCGCACACCACCGTGCTCTACGTGGAGGACAACCCGTCCAATTTCAAGCTGGTGGAGCGGGTGCTCCAACACCGGCCCAACATGCGGCTGGTGACGGCCATGCAGGGCGGGCTCGGGCTGGAGCTGGCTCGCGAGCACCACCCCGACATCATCCTGCTCGACCTGCACCTGCCGGACATGCACGGGTCCGAAGTGTTGCGGCGCATCCGGGAGGATCCCGCCCTCTCCCGGACGCCGGTGATCGTGATCAGTGCCGACGTGACGACCATGCGTGTCAACCAGCTCCTGGAGGCCGGGGCCCAGGCGTACCTGCCCAAGCCGCTGGACATCCCGGAGTTCCTGCGCGTCGTGGACGAAGCGCTGAAGGAATAGGCCATGGCAAACCCGGAGCCCACCGAGGCCCGAGTCCTCATCGTCGATGACGAGCCGGCGAACACCCTGCTCCTGGAGCGGGTGCTCCAGCGAGACGGCTTCGGTAAGATCGAGGCCACGAACGATGCCGCGTGCTTCCTGTCCATCTTCGCGACGTGGCGTCCCGACATCGTCCTGCTGGACCTCCACATGCCGGTCCTGGACGGACTCGCGGTCATGAAGCAGCTGCGGGGGCGCACGACCGGCGGGAAGGCCGTGCCCGTCCTCATCCTCACCGCCGACACGACGCCGGAGGCCCGGGACGCTGCCCTCAGGGCCGGGGCGTCGGGCGTCCTCACCAAGCCCATCGATCCCGCCCACGTCGTGGATCGGGTTCGAGCCCTGCTGGCCCAGCCTGGCGTTCGAACCTGAATCGGCCCGGGGTGTGCATGCACCCGTCCCGGACCCTCAACCGGACGGGCGCACATGACACTCGTGGGACTGCTGGTGCTCCTGCTGATCGCGGCGATCGCTGGAGGGATCGGACAGGCCATCGCCGGCTACTCCCTGGGCGGCTGCATCGTCTCCATGGCGGTCGGCTTCATCGGGGCGCTGCTGGGCGGATGGCTGGCGGGCGCGACCGGGCTGCCGGAGCTGTTCGTGATCCAGATCGGCGGCTGGGCCTTCCCCGTCATCTGGGCGATCATCGGCGCGACGATCTTCTCGCTCATCGTCGGCGTGATTTCGCGGCCACGGCGGCCGCTGTAGAGCGGTTGCGCGCGTCGACGCGGGGACCGGACTGAAGAGTGGGCCCGGCAGGACTCGAACCTGCGACCCTCCGATTATGAGTCGGGTGCTCTAACCAACTGAGCTACGGGCCCGGGTGCTTCCTATCGCGTTGTGTCCCAGTGCTTTCCAGCGCTACGCACGGCCTCACCGGCTGTCACTGAAACCCTTACAAAACAAAGCCGAAACATAGCGACGGCGCAAACCATGGTCGGTGACGTGTGCATGCGCGCGGCGCTGGCCTTGTTTCATGACGGGATGTTAACGCTCCCAGAAGGTCGACGGAAGAAGTGACGCAGGGACCCCGTCCGGCGTCACCGCGCAGTGCCACGGCTGGTCTCCAGCGTGGCGCGGACCGTGGCGACTGCTGGTCCTCGATTCCCCCATCCAAGAACGAACACGGAGCCACCATCGCCATCCGCTCCCTCGCCATGGTTGCCGCAGCGGATTCCCGGAGTGCCTTGGGCAAGGTTCCCGCCCGGGCAAACACGCGTCGCTTCCACAAGACAGGAACCGGGAAGCCGCACTGCCCGGCGAGTCTGCCGAGCACGCGCGAGCGATGGGTCACCGCCGGCAGATCTATGGCGTTCGACGCGATGGCTCGGAGTTTCCCGCAGAAGCCACCATCGCGAAGACCGGCGCCGACGGCGGTCGCTACTACCTCGTGGTGCTGCGCGACGCGACCGAGCG
>CAYXJH010000309.1:0-4397 GCA_964465415.1 uncultured Gemmatimonadaceae bacterium | reverse complement strand
GGGGGTGCGGTTGAACCGGGTCCGGGTAGGCGCGGCGTCCGCGCCGGCGGAGGTGGAGCGGCTGGCCGCGGTGCTGCGCTCCGCCGGGTACCCGACATGGGTGACCACCCTCGGTCCGGGCGAGGCGATCCAGGCCGACGTCATCGCTGCGACCCAGCGGTTCGTCGCCGGTCGCTGAGCGCGGCGAGAACGGGGTTCGGCGTCAGTCGTGACCCCACGCCGCCGGCGGGGTCGCGACCGGCGAGGAGAGGTCGAAATCGACTCGCCACGTGTAATCTTCGCCGCGGATCGTACCGTACACGTACCGCTCACCGGGCCGGATCTCCAGGCGCCAACCCAGCGGCGACCCGTCAGGGGCCCGGCGTTCGTCGAGAAGGAACCACTGGGTCTCGGCGCTCCCGGTATCGACCGTCAGGCCGCCGTACCACGTCTCCTCGTCCTCGCTGCCGTCCCGACGTCGGTGGTCGTGACGCAGCTCCAGGGCGTGCCGGTGCCGCGTGAGAACCCAGGTGCGTGAGCGGTCCCAGTCCCCCCCGTCGCGTCCGATGTGAAAGGCGATATCCATCCGGGCGTCGTCGCACTCCACCCAGTGGGCGATCAGATCCTCGTCCCCGCTCAACATGTCGCGGTCGGGCCGGTCCACGACCAGCCGGCCGGGGTAGGCCTGGCCGCATTGCTGACGGAGGTTGGCCCAGAACGCGTCCTGCGGCGAGGTCGGAACGCCCGCCGCGGCGGTCTCCAGTTCCTGCTCGGCCGCTGGCTCGCAGGCCGCGGTCGCGAGCATGGCCCAGAGGAGGACGACCGACAGCGGTCGCCCGGGATCGATCGGAACGGCACGCATGTCGGGCCTCCGTGTAGAGGTATGCGGGGCCGGGCACCCGGATAGTGGTGCCCGCGGCGCGGCCGGGCAAACCTCGCTTTGCGGCGGCGTCGTGTCCGGCCATAGCTTGGGCCGGCCGAATGGAAGAGCACAGCGACGATCCGATCCCACAGGCATGATGGCTTCAACACGACGATCGCTACCTCCCCGCATGCTGACGGCCCTCGCCCTTGTCCTGGCCACGGCATGCTCGCCGGCGCCCGCCTCCGAGGCGGCGACCCTTCCTGCCAGCGGTGGGATCCCGGCTGCGTGGGACATCCCGGCCGCGGCGGTCACGCCGGTCCGGGGAGAGGGAGGTATGGTATCGACGACGGACCGGGTGGCGAGCGAGATCGGGGCCGAGGTTCTGCGACGGGGTGGCAACGCATTCGACGCGGCCGTTGCCGTCCACTTCGCCCTGGCCGTGGTCAACCCGGAGGCGGGAAACATCGGGGGTGGTGGTTTCCTGGTGGGGGTGCTCCCGGACGGCCAGACGGTATCGCTCGACTTCCGGGAGCGAGCGCCCGCGCGCGCGTCTGCCGACATGTTCCTGGATGCCGACGGCAACGTGACCCGCGCATCGGTGGTCGGGCACCTGGCGTCCGGGGTGCCCGGCAGCGTGGCGGGGATGTGGGAGGCGCACCAGCGGTACGGCAGCCTGGCATGGGCCCAGCTCGTCGAGCCGGCGATCAACCTGGCCGACGGTATCGTCCTGCACGAGCGGCTCGCCGAGTCACTCGGTCGCCACGCGGACCGGCTCGGCCAGTACCCTGCGACGGAGCAGGCCTACCTTCCGAACGGCACCGCTCCGCGCGTGGGCGACCGGTTCAGCCAGCCGGATCTGCGTGAGACGTTCGGACGCATCGCGCGCGATGGCCGGGACGGGTTCTATCGCGGGCGGACGGCCGACCTCATCGTGGCGGAGATGGAGCGGGGCGGCGGGATCATCAGCCACGCCGACCTGGCGACCTACGAGCCGGCGTGGCGCGAGCCCGTGGAGATCCGCTACCGCGGGCACCGTGTCGTGTCCATGCCGCCCTCGTCGTCCGGCGGACCCACGCTCGGGTTGATCCTGAACATCCTCGAGGGGTACGACGTGGCCGCCGAGGGCCTGCTCTCCACCCGGCACGTCCACCTCTTCACCGAGGCATCGCGACGCGCGTTCGCCGACCGCAACGTCTACCTCGCCGACCCCGACTTCGTCGATGTCCCTCTCGCCGAGTTCGTCTCCAACCGATACGCGGCGGAGCGGCGGGCGGAGATCCGGTTGGACGCGGCCACTCCCTCCGCGGCCGTCGATCCCGGCCTGGGCCCGGCGCCCGTTGAGCCCGAGCACACGACCCACTACTCGATCACCGATGGATACGGGAACGCCGTCGCCGTGACCACCACCATCAACTCCCTCTATGGTAGCCGCGTGACCGTCGCCGGTGCCGGGTTCCTGCTCAACAACGAGATGGACGATTTCACGGCCCGGCCCGGCGTACCGAACCAGGACGGTCTCGTTCAAGGCGCCGCCAATGCCATCGAGCCTGGCAAGCGGATGCTCTCGGCCATGACGCCCACGATCGTCCTCCGGGACGATGGTCGGCCGCTGCTCCTGCTCGGCTCGCCCGGTGGCCCCACCATCATCAGCTCGGTGGCTCAGGTGATCTCCAACATCCTCGACTTCGGGATGACGCTGCCCGAGGCCGTCGCGGCGCCGCGGCTCCACCACCAGCACCTCCCGGACGAGCTGCGGTACGAGCGGAACGGCCTCCAGCCGGACGTCGTGGCGGAGCTGGAGCGCCTGGGTCATACCGTGACCGAGCGTCCGGGCTACCAGGGCGATGTCACCGCCATCGTCGTCACCCCGGACGGTGGGTTCCTCGGCGTCGCGGATCCTCGGCGGGGCGGCGCCGCCGTCGGCCTCGGCGAGGTCGTGCAGGTGGTGCAATGAGCCGGGACGTCGCGCCTTGCCTCCGCGACCGCCACCGCTGAGATTGTCCGCGACACCCGCCAGGAGGGGAATGTCGGCGGGGGCTGAGACCTGGTCCGTCGGATCACCCAAAGGTAGCGCTGCCATGAGATTCACGTCCGTCCCCACCGTGCTCGCCTCGCTCGCTCTCGTCCTGGGCTGCGCCGCCGGGGCCGACGTACCGCGCCCACCGGTCAACGAGTCCGATTGGGTGGCGAGGACCGCCCTGTACGAGGTCTTCGTGCGTGATTTTTCGGACGAGGGCACGCTCCAGGGCCTTCGGGACGGACTGGAACGGATCGAGACGGTCGGAGCCGAGGTGGTCTGGCTCATGCCCATCCATCCGATTGGCGAGGTCGAGCGCAAGGGCCCGCTGGGGTCGCCGTACTCGGTGACCGATTACCGCGCCATCCACCCCGATTTCGGGGATGCCGAGGACTTCCGAGCGCTGGTGCGCGCCGTCCACGATCGCGGGATGAAGCTGATCCTGGACTGGGTTCCCAACCATACCGCCTGGGACCACGGCTGGGTCACGCAGAATCCCGACTGGTACGCCCGTGACGAGAGCGGCGCCATGACCGTCCCGCGCGATGAGTCCGGCGACCTGACCGACTGGACCGACGTCGTGGAGCTGGACTACGGCAATCCCGACCTGCGCCGGGCCATGATCGATGCGATGCGGTACTGGCTCGAGGAGTTCGATGTCGACGGGTTCCGCGTGGATGTGGCCGGCATGGTGCCCGACGACTTCTGGCGTGAGGCGATCCCGGAGCTGCGGGCCGCGGGCGCCGACCTGCTGCTGGCGGAGTGGGGAGACCCGCGCATGCACGACCTCGGCTTCGACCTCACCTATCCGTGGGGCTCGTACCACCGCCTGAAGGAGGCCTGGGAGGGGGGCGCCGCGTCCGCGTTTATCACCGAGGAGCTGGACGAGCTGGCCACATTGCCGGAGGGCGGCCTTCGCATGCGGTTCACAACCAACCACGACGAGACCGCGTGGGACGCACCCCCGGTCACGCTCTTCGGCGGCGCAGCAGGCGCGCGGGCCGCGTTCGTCGCCATGGCGCTGCTCCCGGGCCCGCCGCTCATCTACAACGGACAGGAGGTGGAGAGTCCGCAGGAGCTCGGCCTCTTCGTACGCGAACCCATCGAGTGGGACCAGCCCGCTGCCGACGAGGCGCGCGCGTTCTACCGCCGGGTCATCGACCTCTCCCGCACCCACGACGCGCTCGCGCTGGGCGAGCTACAGGCCGTCCACACCGATGCGCCCGATGATATCATCGCATACCGCCGCGGGGAGAACGTGATCGTGCTCGTCAACGCTCGCGCCCGGCCGGTCACCGTTACCGTACACGACGCGGAGCTGGACGGCGCCCGGGACCTGCTGAACGGGGGCACGCGCGCCGCGGGGCCCGTGGAGATGGCGGCGCACGGGGCGGTCGTGCTCGAGCTGAGCCGGTAACGTCGACTACCGCCCCGTCAGCTCCAGCACGTACCCCTCCAGCGGCGCCAGCCTCTCAACCGCCACCCACCGCTGGATCCGGCCGTCCCGCCCGACGTCCAGCGGCGTCTGCCCCGCTT